>CAZJUK010000069.1:0-9963 GCA_964549145.1 uncultured Methylophilaceae bacterium | reverse complement strand
AACGTTCCTATAGATAAAAATGGAAACTTCCTTACAAAAGAAGCTTCTTGTAGATATAAAACAGACTTTCCTAAATCGAATCCAAAAGATGTAACTTATATGGACGTATCTCCATTGCAGATTGTATCTGTTGCTGCATCTTTAATTCCTTTTCTAGAGCATGATGATGCTAACCGTGCTTTAATGGGCGCCAATATGCAACGTCAAGCAGTGCCATGTTTACGTGCTGAAAAAGCCGTGGTTGGAACTGGTATAGAGAGAACTGTAGCGATTGACTCAGGTACTATCGTGCAAGCGCGACGCGGTGGCCTAGTTGACTATGTCGACTCAAGCCGCATTGTTGTGCGTGTGCATGATGATGAAGCTCAAGCAGGTGAGGTTGGTGTAGATATTTACAATCTTACTAAATATACGCGGTCAAACCAAAATACTAATATTAATCAGCGTCCTTTAGTTAAAGTTGGTGATGATCTTGCACGTGGTGATGTGATTGCAGATGGTGCTTCTACTGACATGGGTGAGTTGGCTTTAGGTCAAAATATGCTGGTTGGCTTTATGCCTTGGAATGGTTTTAACTTTGAGGATTCAATTTTAATCTCAGAACGTGTTGTTTCTGATGATCGTTACACTTCAATTCACATTGAGGAGCTTTCGGTTGTAGCCCGTGATACTAAGCTCGGCCCAGAGGAGATTACGCAAGATATTTCTAACTTGTCAGAGCGTATGTTAGGTCGTTTGGATGAGGCTGGCATTATTTACATTGGTGCAGAAGTTGAAGCAGGTGACGTTCTGGTTGGTAAAGTAACTCCAAAAGGTGAAACACAGTTAACACCAGAAGAAAAATTACTACGCGCTATTTTTGGTGAAAAAGCTTCTGATGTAAAAGATACCTCTTTGCGTATCCCATCAGGCATGAGCGGTACTGTGATCGACGTGCAAGTATTTACGAGAGAAGGTATTGACCGTGATCCGCGAGCAGAGCAAATCATTGAAGATCAGCTAGACCATTACAAGCAAGACTTAGCTGACCAAATGCGTATTGTTGAAGCTGATACATTTGGGCGTATCAATCGTTTGCTGGAAGGTAAAGTTGCAACTGGCGGTCCTAATAAATTGAAAAAGGGCGATAAAGTATCAGCTGTATATTTAGATGAAGTCGGTCGTTACGATTGGTTTGATATTCGATTAGCTGATGAGGATGCAGCGCTTCAATTAGAGCAGCTTAAAGATAGCTTGTCTGCTGCACGTGTACAGTTTGATAGCGACTTTGAAGAGAAGAAGCGTAAGCTTACGCAGGGTGATGAATTACCACCTGGTGTGCAAAAAATGGTCAAAGTGTATATTGCAGTTAAACGACGTATACAACCTGGTGACAAAATGGCTGGTCGCCATGGTAATAAAGGTGTAATTTCTAAAATTGTACCTGTGGAAGATATGCCGCATATGGCCGATGGTACGCCTGTTGATATTGTATTAAACCCGCTAGGTGTTCCGTCACGTATGAACATCGGTCAAATTCTAGAAGTCCATTTAGGATGGGCTGCTAAAGGCTTGGGTATGCGTATTTCAGAAATGCTTGAAGCTGAAGTTAAAGTGACTGAAGTACGTAAATTCTTAGATACGTTATACAACAGTAGTACTGGTAAGCAAGAAGAAATCAAATCATTGTCTGATAGTGAAGTGATTGAATTGGCACAAAATTTACGTAATGGTGTGCCATTTGCAACGCCGGTATTTGATGGTGCAGCTGAAACTGATATCAAGCAAATGCTAGATTTAGCGTTCCCTGATGATGATGCACGTACTAAGCAGTTGCAGTTCCATGCAGGGAAAACACAAGTACGTTTATACGATGGAAGAACTGGAGATGTGTTTGAGCGTCCTGTCACTGTTGGCTATATGCATGTGCTGAAACTGCATCACTTGGTTGATGACAAAATGCATGCACGTTCAACTGGTCCTTACAGTTTAGTGACACAGCAACCTTTGGGCGGTAAAGCACAATTTGGTGGGCAACGATTCGGTGAGATGGAAGTTTGGGCATTAGAAGCTTACGGTGCAGCTTATACATTACAAGAAATGCTCACTGTCAAGTCTGACGATGTTAATGGGCGTACTAAAGTGTACGAAAATATAGTTAAAGGTGAGCACAAAATTGAAGCTGGAATGCCAGAATCATTTAATGTATTGGTGAAAGAAATCCGTTCACTTGCAATTGACATCGACTTGGATCGTAACTAATTTAATTACATGCGTTGTAGCGCATAAAGGAGAATTCAAATGAAAGCTCTATTAGACTTATTTAAACAGGTAACGCAAGAAGAGGAGTTTGATGCAATTAAAATTGCCCTTGCTTCACCTGAAAAAATTCGTTCATGGTCTTTTGGTGAAGTTAAAAAACCTGAAACCATTAACTACCGTACATTTAAGCCGGAGCGTGATGGCTTGTTTTGTGCCAAAATATTTGGTCCAACAAAAGATTACGAATGTTTGTGTGGTAAATACAAGCGTTTAAAACATCGAGGTGTTATATGTGAAAAATGTGGCGTAGAGGTTACGCTATCCAAAGTACGTCGTGAACGTATGGGTCATATTGACCTTGCTTCACCGGTCGCGCATATTTGGTTTTTGAAATCATTGCCAAGCCGTTTAGGCATGGTGTTAGATATTGCCTTGCGTGATATTGAGCGTGTGCTTTATTTTGAAGCATTTATTGTGGTCGACCCTGGCATGACCCCATTAACACGAGGTCAATTACTGACTGAAGATGACTATCTGTCAAAAGTTGAAGAATATGGTGATGAGTTCAGTGCAGTAATGGGTGCTGAGGCTGTGCGTGAATTGTTACGCACAATGGATATACATAAAGAAATTGTGCAATTACGCGAAGACTTAGGAAATACTGGGTCTGAGGCTAAAATCAAAAAAATTGCGAAACGTCTAAAAGTGTTAGAAGCATTCCAAAAATCTGGCATTAAGCCTGAGTGGATGATTTTACAAATCTTGCCAGTACTACCACCTGAGTTGCGCCCTTTGGTTCCCTTGGATGGTGGTCGTTTTGCGACTTCTGATTTAAACGATCTGTATCGTCGTGTCATTAATCGTAATAATCGTTTAAGAAGATTGTTAGAGTTAAGAGCGCCAGAAATTATTTGCCGTAATGAAAAACGTATGTTGCAAGAAGCAGTCGATTCATTATTGGACAACGGTCGTCGCGGTAAAGTGATGACAGGTGCAAATAAACGCCCTTTAAAATCTTTAGCTGACATGATTAAAGGTAAGGGTGGTCGTTTCCGTCAAAACTTGCTTGGTAAGCGAGTTGATTATTCAGGTCGTTCAGTGATTGTGGTTGGTCCGCAATTAAAACTCCATCAATGTGGTTTGCCGAAAAAAATGGCACTTGAATTGTTCAAGCCATTTATTTTCCATAAATTAGAAGTTCTTGGCTTAGCAACAACGATTAAAGCTGCTAAGAAAAAGGTGGAAGAAGAAGGTCCGGAAGTTTGGGATATCTTAGATGATGTAATACGTGAGCATCCGGTCATGTTAAATCGTGCGCCTACATTGCATCGTCTAGGTATCCAAGCTTTTGAGCCTGTGCTCATTGAAGGTAAAGCAATTCAATTGCATCCTTTAGTTTGTGCAGCGTTTAATGCTGACTTTGACGGCGACCAAATGGCTGTTCATGTTCCATTGAGCCTAGAGGCGCAAATGGAAGCGCGCACTTTGATGCTTGCTTCTAACAACGTATTGTCTCCAGCTAATGGTGAGCCAATTATCGTGCCCTCGCAAGATATTGTGCTGGGTCTTTACTACATGACGCGTGAAAAAGTTTCTGCGCGTGGTGAAGGCATGCTCTTTAGTGATGTTAAAGAGGTGCAGCGTGTTTATGACCAGGGCATGATTGATTTACACGCTAAAGTGACGGTGCGTATTAAAGAATATGAACTTGATGTAGAAGGAAACCAAACAGAAAAAATTAATCGTTATGAAACGACAGTAGGGCGTGCATTGCTTTCTGAAATTCTTCCAGCAGGCCTTTCATTTAGTCATATTGAAAAAGCATTGAAGAAGAAAGAGATTTCTAAGCTAATCAATGCATCTTTCCGCAAAGTCGGCATTCGGGCGACTGTTATATTTGCAGATAAATTGATGTACACAGGCTATACCTATGCAACTAAAGCAGGCATTTCTATTTCTGTTAATGATATGTTGGTACCGCCAGAAAAACAAAAGCTACTTGCTAACGCTGAAGCTGAAGTTAGAGAAATTCAGGATCAATATGTTTCAGGCTTGGTTACTCAAGGTGAGCGCTACAATAAAGTAGTCGATATTTGGGGCCGTGCTGGTGATAAAGTGGCCGATGCGATGATGAATCAGTTGAAAGAAGAGGCTGTATACAATGCTGATGGTGAGCTAGCAAAAGACGAAAAAGGAAAACCATTAAAGCAAGAGTCATTCAATGCAATTTATATGATGGCTGACTCTGGTGCCCGTGGTTCGGCTGCGCAAATACGTCAGCTTGCTGGTATGCGTGGTTTGATGGCAAAACCGGATGGGTCAATTATTGAAACACCCATTAAAGCTAACTTCCGTGAAGGATTGAACGTGTTGCAGTACTTTATTTCAACCCACGGTGCACGTAAAGGTTTAGCCGATACGGCACTGAAAACTGCTAACTCAGGTTATCTAACACGTCGTCTAGTGGATGTAACTCAAGATTTAGTAGTAACGGTGCATGACTGTGGCACTTCAGAGGGCTTGGTAACTAAGGCGCTAGTTAAAGGCGGTGAAATAGTTGAGCCTTTAAACGATCGTATTTTGGGTCGTACAGCTGCATTAGATGTTTCTCACCCAGAAACGCAAGAGGTGATTTATCCTGCAGGGACTTTGTTTGGTGAAGATGAAGTTGAAAAAATAGACGCATTAGGTATCGATGAAGTTAAAGTGCGTACAGCCTTAACATGTGAAACACGTTATGGCATTTGTGCAACATGTTACGGACGAGATTTAGGCCGTGGCAAATTAATTAGTATGGGTGAGGCTGTTGGTGTAATTGCAGCACAATCTATTGGAGAGCCGGGTACGCAGTTGACGATGCGAACCTTCCACATTGGTGGCGCAGTATCGCGCGCAGCGTCAGTTAGCCAAATCGAAAGTAAGTCTAACGGTACGCTGAGCTTTACTTCAACAATGCGTTACGTAACGAATGCTCGTAAAGAACAAGTAGTTATTTCACGTAATGGTGAAGTTATTATTGCTGATGATAATACTGGGCGTGAGCGTGAGCGTCATAAAGTGCCTTACGGTGCAACACTGTCTGTGATGGACGGTAAAGCGGTAAAAGCCGGACAAGCTTTAGCTACATGGGACCCACATACGCGACCTATTATTACTGAGTATGCTGGTCAAGTTAAGTTTGAGAACGTTGAAGAAGGCGTTACCGTTGCAAAACAAATCGACGAAGTAACAGGATTGTCTACATTGGTTGTGATTGACCCTAAACAGCGTGCTGGACAAACAAAAGGTTTGCGTCCACAAATTAAATTGATCGGTTCTGATGGTGAGGAGGTCAAAGTAGCAGGTAGTGAATTGTCTGTTAATGTGTCGTTCCAGCTTGGTTGTATTATTAGTGTGGCTGATGGTCAAGAAGTGGGTGTGGGTGAAGTGATTGCACGTATTCCACAAGAGTCTTCAAAAACACGTGATATTACTGGTGGTTTGCCGCGGGTAGCAGAGCTATTTGAGGCACGTTCACCAAAAGACGCGGGTATGTTGGCTGAGTTAACCGGTACAGTTTCATTCGGTAAAGACACCAAAGGTAAACAGCGCTTAGTCATTACTGACGTTGATGGTGAGTCTAGTGAATTCTTGATTGCTAAAGATAAGCACGTAACTGCGCATGATGGTCAAGTGGTGACTAAGGGTGAGAGTATTGTCGACGGACCAGCAGACCCGCAAGATATCTTACGTCTCCGCGGTCGTGAAGCATTGGCTCGTTATGTAATTGATGAAGTGCAAGATGTGTATCGTTTACAAGGCGTAAAAATTAATGACAAGCACATTGAAGTAATTGTGCGCCAAATGCTGCGTCGAGTAAGAATAACTGATGCTGGTGATACAAGCTTTATTCAAGGAGAGCAAGTTGAGCGTGCTGATGTTCTAGTTGCAAATGAGCTAATAATTGCAGAAGATAAACGACCAGCTGTCTATGAGTTTGTATTGCTAGGTATTACAAAAGCTTCATTGGCAACAGATTCATTTATTTCGGCGGCTTCATTCCAAGAAACAACACGTGTTTTAACAGAAGCAGCTATTTTAGGTAAGCGTGATGAATTACGTGGTTTAAAAGAGAATGTAATTGTTGGGCGTTTGATTCCAGCAGGCACAGGATTAGCTTACCACGAAGCACGCAAACAAAAGGCTTCTGGTGAAACCGGTTCAGCAGCAGCTTCAGCGGCAGCTGCCGAAGAGTTGTTTGCCCCAGCCGTTACAGAGTCGCATGAAAGTGCCGATGCGGAAGTTAATAACGAAGAGGCTGTTGCAGTTGAGGCGCAAGCTGAAATGCCAAACACAGAAACGCCAACAGATTAGTGTTATTGGTAGTTTTTGGATTCATCTAATCTAAAATTTAGATTAGATGAATCATTAGTTTTGTCTTGACACAAAGCCAGCAGCTCCATACAATGCTGACCTATTTCAAGATAGGCTAAATGTCTCGCATTAGTCTGCTGTCGATTTTTGGTTTGTAATTTTATTGCAGACTGTAAATTTTTATAAAGATTTTAAAAGGGTTTTAGTAATGCCAACCACCAATCAATTAATACGTAAACCACGCAAAAAAGTAGTGGTAAAAAGCAAAGTGCCAGCACTAGAGGCTTGCCCACAAAAACGTGGTGTATGTACACGTGTGTATACAACGACACCGAAAAAACCGAACTCAGCGTTACGTAAAGTAGCTAAAGTACGTTTAACAAATGGTTATGAAGTAATTAGTTATATTGGTGGAGAGGGCCATAACTTGCAAGAGCATAGTGTTGTGTTGTTGCGCGGCGGACGTGTAAAAGATTTGCCTGGTGTACGTTATCACATGGTGCGCGGTAGTTTAGATACAGCTGGTGTTAAAGATCGTAAAAATGGTAGATCTAAATACGGTGCAAAACGTCCTAAAGCAAGCAAGTAGTCATTAATATTTTAATAGCGGCTGAAATGCCTTGCTCGTGTTATTGCTAGCAAAATTAACTTAATAGAATAGAGAAAATAATGCCAAGACGTAGAGAAGTCCCAAAACGCCACATTCTTCCTGACCCAAAATTTGGTAGTGAAGAAGTTTCAAAATTTGTAAATGTGCTTATGACTGGTGGTAAAAAATCAGTTGCTGAGCGTATTTTATATGGTGCTTTTGAGCAAGTGGTTAGTAAAAGTGGGAAAGAGCCTTTGGAAGTTTTTACCGAAGCATTGGGTAATTTACGTCCATTGGTTGAGGTTAAGTCTCGCCGTGTTGGTGGCGCTAACTATCAAGTGCCTGTTGAAGTGAGACCAAGTCGTCGTAGTGCTTTGGCTATGCGTTGGTTGCGTGACGCAGCTCGTAAGCGTGGTGAAAAATCTATGGGCTTGAGATTGGCTGCTGAATTATTAGACGCTTCAGAAGGTCGTGGCTCAGCCATGAAAAAACGTGAAGAAGTGCATCGTATGGCAGAAGCTAATAAGGCGTTCTCGCACTTTAGATTTTAGATAATAATTGTAACTCGCTCTTTAAGAATTTAAGTAAAGGTAATCACTGTGGCTCGTAAAACCCCTATTGAACGTTATCGTAATATCGGTATTTCTGCACATATTGATGCAGGTAAAACCACAACTACCGAGCGTATTTTGTATTACACCGGTGTCAATCATAAAATCGGTGAGGTGCATGATGGTGCGGCGACAATGGATTGGATGGAGCAAGAGCAAGAGCGTGGTATTACCATTACATCTGCAGCAACCACCTGTTTTTGGGATGGCATGGCGAATCAGTTTGATGAGCATCGTATCAATATTATCGACACCCCGGGGCACGTAGATTTCACAATTGAAGTTGAGCGCTCAATGCGAGTGCTTGATGGAGCGTGCATGGTTTACTGCGCAGTGGGTGGTGTTCAGCCACAATCTGAAACAGTCTGGCGTCAAGCTAACAAATATAAAGTACCGCGAATTGCTTTTGTTAACAAAATGGATCGTGCTGGAGCTGACTTCTTTAATGTGTACGATCAAATGCGCTCACGTTTAAAAGCAAACCCTATCCCACTGCAAGTGCCTGTCGGCGCAGCTGAAACGTTTGAGGGTGTAATTGATTTAATCAAAATGAAATCAATTATTTGGGATGAAGAGTCAAACGGTACGAAATTTGAATACGGTGATATTCCAGCAGCAATGCAAGCTGATTGTGATAAATGGCGTTCAAATATGGTTGAAGCTGCTGCTGAAGCCAATGAAGAGTTAATGGATAGATACCTAGAAGAAGGCGATTTATCAGAAGCTGATATTACTGAAGGACTTCGTCTACGGACGTTGGCTTCTGAAATCATTCCTATGATGTGTGGCTCAGCGTTTAAAAACAAGGGCGTTCAAGCGATGTTGGATAAAGTCATTGAGCTAATGCCTGCACCAACAGATATTCCTCCGACGCGTGCTGAGGATGAAGAAGGTAATGAATTCTTCTTAAAAGCTTCAGATGACGAAAAGTTTTCAGCGCTTGCTTTTAAAATTATGACTGACCCTTTTGTTGGTCAGTTGATTTTCATTCGAGTCTACTCTGGCATGCTTAAAGCTGGGGAGAGTGTTTACAACGCACTTAAAGGCAAAAAAGAACGTATTGGCCGTATTGTGGAAATGCATGCTAACTCGCGAGAAGCTCTTAAAGAGGTGCGAGCTGGGGATATTGCAGCTGCCGTTGGTTTAAAAGACACAACAACTGGCGATACGTTATGTAGTGTTGGGGAAGAGGTTATCCTTGAGCGCATGATTTTCCCGGAGCCTGTTATTCATGTGGCAGTTGAGCCAAAAACAAAAGCCGATCAAGAGAAAATGGGTGTTGCCCTTAATCGTTTGGCACAAGAAGATCCATCCTTCAGAGTCAAAACGGATGAGGAGACTAATCAGACGATTATATCGGGTATGGGTGAGCTGCATTTAGAAGTGCTAGTAGATAGAATGAAGCGTGAGTTTACCGTTGAAGCTAATATTGGTGCTCCACAGGTTGCTTACCGTGAAGCCTTTAAGAAAACGATTGAGGTTGAAGGTAAATTCGTTAAGCAGTCCGGTGGTAAAGGTCAGTATGGCCATGTTTGGCTCAAGATGGAGCCGAATGAAGCTGGTAAAGGTTTTGAGTTTATTGATAAAATTAAAGGCGGTACAGTGCCGCGTGAGTTTATTCCTGCTGTTGAAAAAGGTTTACGTGAGACGATTCCTTCGGGCGTGTTAGCAGGTTTCCCTGTGGTGGATGCAAAGGTAACATTATTTGATGGCTCTTATCATGATGTAGATTCGAACGAAAATGCATTTAAAATGGCAG
This sequence comes from uncultured Methylophilaceae bacterium, assembly GCA_964549145.1. Classification (GTDB taxonomy): domain Bacteria; phylum Pseudomonadota; class Gammaproteobacteria; order Burkholderiales; family Methylophilaceae. The sequence goes on along the minus strand of CAZJUK010000069.1, from coordinate 410 downwards.
CTTCAATTGCATTCAAAGACGGTATGCGTAAAGGTGATCCTATTATTCTTGAGCCTATGATGTCAGTAGAGATTGAAACTCCAGAAGATTATATGGGCGATGTGATGGGTGATTTATCTTCACGTCGTGGCATTATTCAAGGGATGGAGGATAATGCAACAGGTAAAATTATACGTGCAGAGGTGCCGTTGGCTGAAATGTTTGGTTATTCAACAACCGTTCGTTCACTATCGCAAGGCCGAGCAACTTATAGTATGGAATTTAAGCATTACATAGAAGCACCTAGAAACGTGGCGGAAGCCATCATGAACAACAAGTAGTTGATTTTTTTATAGAATATTAAAGGAAAATAATCATGGCAAAAGGCAAATTTGAGCGGACCAAGCCGCACGTAAATGTGGGCACGATTG
>CAZJUK010000068.1:0-9996 GCA_964549145.1 uncultured Methylophilaceae bacterium | reverse complement strand
AAGCTATCTAAATCTTGTGCACTAAACACATAATGATCATCAAAACTTCGACTCGTAAATGCCAGTCCTAAATCTGTTAGATGATCAAAAAAGCGTTCAGGCTTACCAATGCCAGCAATCGCTTTCACATTATTGCCAGAAAAATCCGTCACTGATGCTCTTCTTTCTGGTTGAGCTAAATTATAGAATAATTCACCTTCTAGTTGCATTTTTGTTGCATTTTCAATATCACTGTCACCATTGGCAACAATAAAATCAACCGCTTGCAAACGAGAAAATGGCTCTCTTAATGGGCCAGCAGGTAATAACTTCTGGTTACTTTGGCTTTGTTTGTCAACGACGGCAATCTCGATATCGCGCTGCAAACGATAATGCTGCAAACCGTCATCACTAATGATGACATCACACTCAGGATGCGCTTTAATCAAAGCTAAACAGGCCTCTACTCTATTTTTACTCACCCAAACAGGACAGTGTGTGCGTTTTGCAATAAGTAAAGGTTCATCGCCGACTTCTGCTGCTAAACTATTAACAGCGACTTGTCTTGCTTGAATATGATTTGTTAAATTACTGTTAACACCATAGCCACGACTTACTACTCCTGGCTCAAAACCAGCTTGTTTAAGTTGCTCTATTAGCCATATCACCATAGGCGTTTTACCGCTACCACCTAAATTTATATTACCAACAATGATAACTGGTACCGGGAGTTGATACGATTGTAGCAAACCAATACGGTAGCTAGTACGGCGCACCAAAACAATGATACCAAACAACCAAGAAAGTGGAATTAGAATTAAATAATAGACAACTCCTTTATTTTTCCATGCACGTAATATCTGATCTTGCATGATACAACCTACTCACTAAACTCTTTTTGATATAGTCTGGTGTAATAACTATTCATTGCCAACAACTCTTTATGTGTGCCTGTTTCTACAATCTTACCTCGATCTAACACCAAAATTCTATCTGCATTCTCAATCGTACTTAGTCGATGTGCAATCACAATACTTGTTCGGTTATTCATTAAAACATCCAAGGCCGCTTGTACATGTTGCTCTGATTCCGTATCCAACGCAGAGGTGGCTTCATCTAATAAAAGAATAGGTGCATCTTTCAATATAGCTCGCGCAATAGCAATGCGCTGACGCTGCCCACCTGAAAGACGCACTCCCCGATCACCAATTTCATTTTGCAAGCCATGTGGCAACTCTTTAATAAAGTCCCAAGCATTAGCTGCTTTAACTGCTTTCATCACTTCAGCTTCGCTCGAACCCCTAAGAACTCCATATGCGATATTATTGAAGATAGTGTCGTTAAATAGGATAATGTCTTGGCTTACCAATGAGAATTGTGCGCGTAAGTCTTTAAGTGCTATTGCGCGAATATCAACACCATCTAATAAAATTAAGCCTTGTTGCAACTCGTAAAATCTTGGTAGTAAATTGATTAGTGAAGTTTTGCCCCCACCCGAGCGTCCAACTAAGGCAATCTTTTCGCCTGGCTTAACTTTAAAGCACACATTATCAAGTGCTAAGTGCTTATCATTATCATAGCGCAGGTTTACATTTTTAAATTCTATATTGCCTTTTGATCGACTAGTTAGCGTTTCTCCTTCATCTACTTCAGCTGGGGCATCGATGACCTCAAAAATACTTTGTGCAGCAGCCAAGCCAATTTGAAAATCTTCATTCGCTGCAGTAAGGTGTTTAATTGGATTAATCAGCATTATCAATGCCCCTACAAAAGCAGCAAATGTACCTGCCGTGAAACTATTTAAAGCATAGTAAACCACCAGCCATAGCGCCAATGCAGATAAAAACTGAATCACGAAACTATTTAAACCAGCAATACGAGTGTTGCGTAGTTCTAAATCCCGGTTACGCTCAACTACTTGAGCGAAACGGTCATCTTCAAAACCTTGTGCGCCAAATACCTTTACAATACGTTGACCAGAGATAGCCTCTTCTGAAGCTTTGGTCATAGCCCCAACCGCCAATTGTACTTTTTTAGAATTAGAACGTAACTTCGGTGTTGTTTTAACCAAATAAAGTGCCATGAACGGCGTAACTGCAGCAAAAATTAGGGTGAGTTGCCAATCTAAATATAGCATATAGGCAACAAGACCAAGCAAGGTCAAAAAATCTCGTAATACATTGAGCGCCGTACGTGAGCAAACGGTAGCAAGTCGATTTGCGTCATAAGTTAGTTTAGAGATCATAACGCCTGTTGACTGCTCATCAAAGAACTTTACAGGCAAATACATCATTTTTCGGAATGATTCAATACGTAAAGTCGCGACAATTTGTCGTGCAATCCAACGCGTACTATAAAGTGAAACAAGACTCGCTAAGGCTCTTAGCGACATTAAGCCAAATAGCATTAATGGCAGTAGCAACCGTTTTTCTTCTGTTGGGTTAACAAAGCCATTGTCAGTTACTTCTTTAATCATTGCGAGAAAAGCAGTATTACTCAAAGATAAAACTGCCGTCGCAAAAATGCTAATAGCAAAAACTAATTTATATTTCCAAGCATAAGAAAAAAGCCTTAGCACCAACCCTTTTGTATTGTGTATACGGGGCTGCTTATATTTTTTGTATGTTTTTTTCTCCGACATTAAAACCCCGTCGATTGTAAAATAAAATCTATAGTTTTTTTAATTACTGGTACCAATTTGTGTTGCAAAAGTAATATGTGTGTAATTCGCAATACGAGCAGCTTCCATTACGTTAACTACCGATTGGTGTGTCGATTTAGCATCTGCATTAATAACAATAACTGGATCTTTACCTTCGCCCACTGCTTCAGTTAACGCATTTGCAATCTGTATCACATCGCCACCTGACACTTCGTTATTATTCACAATATAACGACCAGAAGCATCGACATCGACGCTGATAACTAAGGGCTTCTCTTCTTGCACATTAGCTTCAGCTGTAGGCAAGTTAATTTGCAGTTCGCTATTACGTGAGAATGTAGCATTGACGATTAAAAAGATAATAATTACCAACAATACATCAATCAACGGAATAAAGTTAATCTCGAGATCTTCGTCTTTTTTACCACGTTGAAAATTCATTTATTATCCTTAGCTAAACCAATTATATTTAACTTATTTTCGTTCAAGAAAAGTATCATTCAATATAGTTGCGTTTACTTTAGTTACGCTCGCCATGAAGAATTTCAACTAACTTAATTGCTTGTTGCTCCATATCTAACAGCAAAGCGTCAACCTTTGCGCGAAAATAACGGTAAGCAATCATGGCAGGTACTGCAACTACAATCCCAGCAGCTGTATTATATAGAGCAACAGAAATACCACGCGCAAATTGGGAAATATCGGCGCCTGAGTTGGTAAAAGCACCGAACAACTCCACCATACCAATTACTGTACCAAGTAAACCTAAAAGTGGTGCCACAGTTGAGATAGTGCCTAATGTAGAAAGGTATTTTTCTAGTTTGTGAGCAACAGCACGTCCTGTTTCCTCAATTGATTCTTTCATCACTTCTCTTGAATTCTTTTCATTCGCCAAAGCACTCGCAAAAATTCGGCCTAATAGAGAATGACTTTCAAGCTTGCCTAAAGTATCTTTATTGATGCCACCCTGTCCTATCCATTTTTGGATCTCAGGTAGTAAATTACTGGGTGCAACAACTTCTACTCGTAATGCCCAAAAGCGTTCAACAATAATAGCCAACGCAATAATTGAGGCAAAAATCAACGGCCAAATTGGCCAACCAGCAGCTTTAATAATTTCCCACACAGTGGTCACTCCTTAAAAATAAATCAATCAAAACAAAACTACCGCTACTTTAGCTTAGAAGCCTACTTTTGGGCAAGTTCATGTGGATAATTATTCATATAGGCTCCTGAGATATTCGCTAAATAAAAAAACTTAATTTAAGCTTACTTATAAAAGTTTAGACTGGAGGGGGAACTCAAAAGCAGATTACAAAAAACCTTAATGGTATTCACCACTAAAGTTTTTTTGTTTTTTTGATAAAATGGATTTAAACAATCATTTCACAACAAATCCAATCTCGATGATTATTCTTGACCTCACCTGCCAGAGCAAAGTGCTCTTCACCATCTATTACAACTTTATAACGCGCTGCTCGCTTATAAAGGTGCCGCGGCACTATCAGCCTAGGCTTATCTCTTTCTGCAGCTTCTATCAGTAAGCTTGAAAAAGCCTCAGAAAATGAAACTTGCGATACACCACCATCAACCTGATAATCATTCTCAACGCTATTCATTGAATTTAGTTGCTCTCGATATACTTTTACAGAGATAGGGTTGGGTGCTAATTTCAAAAGACCTGCTCGATATGTCCCATCTGCAATTTTTCTTAATGACTTAATTTCAGCTATCTTGACAAGATTGTTATCATCTAGTGTCGCATACCCGATCAAAGTGCCAGATTTAACCCAACTACTGATCGTTTTACCTAACTCTACTGAAAAGCCATTGTTACTTTCTTCTAATATTGGCCAGTTCTCACGATCAAATAATTTAACGTTACTATTGAAATGCCGTGACTGAACCCTTTTATCTGACAATTGGAGTGAGTTTAATGTATTACCATCATTAAATATTGGTGAAGCATTGGCATTTTGAAGATAACAAATCCGTGAAAATATTTCATCAACACCATGACTCACATTGATTAAATTATATTGAGAACTCCTTGGACCTTGACGTCTCTGTCTTTTGTGGCCTTTAGCACCCCAGTCTGTTCGTAGCTTCTTGAACAACTGTACAATATCATCCGTGGCAGCCATCGTCACAAGATTAAACTCATCTAATGACTTACGAGTGTCAACTGCAAGCAAATAATTATCTACTAACTTAATGATATGTGTTGTAGACCAGTAGCGAAAGTCAGCGTGCTGTTTAGCACCGCGGATTCTTTGAGGTCGCTCATCTCCGTTTAAATGAATAAAGAACTGATATTCATCATCTACATACTTTTTTGTGATATTTGGAGCCAATGTCCATGTTTTAAATATCCGATCGGCAAGCTCAATTTGTAGCGGACTATAATTCTCTCTTTGCATGGTATCTAACATAAAGCCGCGTCCTAAAACCGCAGAGAGACTTATTTCTATATTCTGGAAATTATATAAAAATAGTTTTTGATTCATCAATGACAGCTCTTCAGCTATTTTGATGACTTTGTGAACATTTTCCCAAACACCTAAGCCCGCTGGTTGATCATTAAAATAACGCCATTTAGCCATCATGAATGTAACATTTAAATAACGCGCTAGAATTAGATTAAACTCTTTACTTTTAAAATGTGATTGATTTTGATGCTCCTCCATGACTTCTGTGTACAACAGATATAATTGTCTTAAGTAGCCAAATACGACATCCTCAGCCTTGTTTTTAAAATTATTATTATTTTTTAATGGAATCAAGTAGTTATATGTAGACTTACAAACAATATGATAGTTGTTTTCATCAATTTTCAATATTGCTTTCAACCTATGTCTAAAACTATTTTTATTGACAAAGTTTATACTTACGAGCTCTTCTTTAACTTTAGTTAATTGCTCAATTTCCGTCAACTCAGAGGTGTTGCTATCTAATTTCAAACCAGCAAATACAACCTCATGATTAATAACCTGATTAAACTTATGTAATACATTACTAAACATTTTTATCCCTTTTCAACAAAGCCAGTGCTAGTAATTTAATATTGCAAATTACATACCATCTTTGTGAAAATCAGGAAAAAGATTATGAATGAAACTTAGATTATAATTAATGATAAACATTATGCCAATATAGATTGCTGTTAGAAGAACCAAGCACAAACCCGAATGAGAATAAAATCATGAACTAAAACTATGGCAAAGTATACGTAGAAAGCGTTGAGCTATCAGTCACTACAAATCAATGTAGTGATTAATAAAATTAAAGTGTTAAGAGAATAGAACTAACTTTCCATCAACTAATTTATATTGCCGTTTCATTTTGCTAGCGAGAGATAAATCATGCGTTACAACAATTAAGCTGGTATTTAAAACAGCATTGATTTCAATTAATAATTCAAACACTTGGTTAGCTGTGACACGATCTAAATTCCCTGTGGGTTCATCAGCAAGAATACATGCTGGCTGCGTCACTAATGCACGTGCCAATGCTGCACGCTGACGCTCACCACCTGACAGTTCACCAGGCATATGCTCTAACCTGTGTGCCAAACCAACTTTTTTCAATATCTCTACTGCTGTATCAGTTGCTTGCTCTCGCTCCATACGGCGAATAAGTAATGGCATAGCTACATTTTCTATTGCAGTAAACTCAGGTAAAAGGTGATGAAATTGATATACAAAACCAAGCGACTCATTACGCATTTGGCCTTTTTTACTTTCTGAAAGCTTAGTGAGGTTATTACCTAACAACGCTACGCCCCCACTCGTTGGTGTATCCAAACCACCGAGCAAATGTAATAGAGTGCTTTTACCTGAACCAGAAGCACCAACAATAGCTATTTGTTCCCCTTTGTCGACATTAAAGTCAATCCCATTCAACACAGCAACGTCTAACCCAGAGTATGTTTTACATAGATTCTCACAGCGAATAATACTATTCATAGCGCAATGCCTCGGCTGGGTTTATTTTTGCCGCTTTGTAACTAGGATACAAAGTTGCAATTAGACTTAATATAAGGGAAATTATCACCACACCAATCACATCACTACGTTGCAACTCTGATGGTATTTGACTAATTAAATACACATCTTTATCTAAAAACTGCACGTGGAACAAATTTTCGATAAACGGCACAATCACATCAACATTAAGCGCAATGAGGATCCCGGAAAATGCGCCCAGCAAGGTGCCGATCACACCAATAAGTGCACCCTGGATAATAAAAATTTGCATTATACTTTTTGGACTGGCTCCCAATGTCCGCATAATGGCAATGTCTGCACGTTTATCAGTAACAGCCATGACCAAAGTCGACACAATATTAAAGGCTGCTACGGCGACAATCAACGTTAAGATAATAAACATGACGCGCTTTTCTAATTGAATCGCTTTAAATATGTTAGTGTGTTGTGTCCAGTTGCTAACATAATATTGGCCTAAAGGTTGTAAGCTATCATCGAGCTCAGACGTCATTGCTTGCGCATCAAACAAATCATTAATCTTTAAACGTAAGCCAGAAACTTTATTACCCATACGATACAACTTGCGAGCATCATTTAAATGAATAAATACCAATCCCAAATCAAATTCATAATTACCTGTTTCAAATAATCCCACTAAATTGAATTGTTTTATGCGCGGCACTACACCAGTGGGGGTAAATTGACCCTGAGGTGCCATCACGACAACTTTATCCCCGACATTCACACCTAGCATTCTAGCTAAATCAACGCCTAATACAATATTGAATTCACCAGCTTGTAAATTTTTTAATTCGCCCGCCACCATGTTTTTGCCAATATCTGAAACGTTATTTTCCTCACTCGGCAACACACCACGTACTAAAGCACCTTGCACGGCTTGCCCGTAACTCAGCATACCTTGCGCATTAATGTAAGGTGCGGAGCCAATAACTTGTGATTGTGCTTTTGTTTGCTTAGCGACGTCTTTCCAATCACTTAACTGATTATTATGCTCTGTTACCTCAATATGCGACGCGACACCTAAAATACTATTGCGTAATTCACTTTGAAATCCATTCATCACAGAGAGTACGATAATAATGGCGGCAACGCCTAGGGCAATCCCAACCATACTGGTGAGTGATATAAATGAAATGAAATGATTTTTGCGCTTTGCACGCGTATATCGTAGACCTACAAAAAGTTCGTATGGCAATGTTTTACTAAATTGAAAAAGCTGACTAAAAAATGACATAGCCGAATCTTAACAGTATATACCGCAAGTACTCCAGGCAAATTGAATGTTGAGTTTAAAACAAATTTACAAAGCTAAGCACTAGACTTTAGTAGCAAAACAAGTCCATTTTCTATTTTTACTCAACACTATCCCTGGTTTGATGACAATATCTTCTTTATCGATATTAATCATATAACTTAAATCTTTCTTATATTCCGACCGCGGGATAATTAGTCTAGGTGGTAAATTATGATCATCATCAAGCAACAGTCCTAAAAAGGCATTTAAATGCGTCATTTGCTGATCTTCACCTTCAACAAAATAACCTGGTGTTTGATTAATAGCTTCAATTTTTACACTTGAAATTTGAATAGTGGTGGCTGTTTTGCTAAGTATCTCAAGACCGGCGCGATATTTACCATTGGAACCCTTTTTCAAGCTTTTAATTTCAGCAATAGAAAACTGATTACCGCCATCCTCATCAGTGTTATAGCCCACTAGAACACCCGTATCCAACAAATCATTTAAATCCTTACCAAAATCCACAGCAAAACCATGCTCACTTTCATCAACCATCCACCAGTTTTCTGTCCCTAATCCCATCGACGACCTCACTGGCGCCATATGCGTAATAAGCCCTATGGGTTCTTGTAATTCAAAAGTAAAGTTTCCGTCTTCGGGTTTATCACTTTGTTGCCTTTTTTGCTGTATTGCCATTAAACGTGCACATATATCTTCTAGACCATAGCTTACATTCAACAGTTTATTATTCTGTTTTCTTTCTTCTCGTCTGCGTTGGCGCTCATAGCCTTCCACACACCATTCAACACGTAGTTTTTTGAATAATCTTATAAAAGCAGCTGTCGATGCGATTTTTTCGAGTCCATAACGTCTCAATGGTTTGTTTGCATTCGCATCGAGCAAATAATCCTCCATCAAATCCAGTAAACGCGTAGTTCTCCAATAACGTCCCTCTGTATACTTTTCAATTGCACGCACACGTTCAGGTCTTGAATCATTCTCAAATTTAATATGAAATTGATAACGATCAACTTTATAAGTATTCACAATCAGCGGGTTAGTTGCCCAAATTTTCAATACTCGGTCAGCAAGTTCTATTTGTAAATTACTATAATTACTTTTTTGTAGCGTATCCAACATAAAACCGCGTTTTAAAAGTGTTGCGATACTAGTTTCTTTAGTTTGAAAGTCATATAAAAATAAATTTTTGTTCAATATTGACAAATTTTCGGCAGTTTTGATGAATTTACACACACTGTCCCATGTGCTTACTGGTGCTGGCTGGTCATCAAAATAACGCCATTTACACATCATAAAAGTAGCATTAAATAAACGTGCAAATAATAAATGAGTTTTAGCTGGACTAAGTTTTATTTTGTTTTGATTATAATAACTATCTAAAATAACGGTGTAAGCGGTATATAGTTGTCGATGATATTCAAAAATCAATATTTGAATATCTTCTTTGATCGATCTATTATATTTCAATGAAATTAGATAGTTATGCGTTATTTTTTTTATCTTCTGATAAGTGCGCTCATCCAAATCGAGCACTGCATTAATCTTGTTTTTTAAATACGTTGATTTAACAAAGTCAATGTCTGCAAGCTTATCTTTAATCTCCATTAATTCATTCAGCTCCACCATCCCAGTCATGGTGTCAAGCCAGCCAGTATCCTCAGGCTTTTCCATAGCCATTGATCTTGATTCTTTATTTTGCATTATGCTACTTAACATAAGAGTTCTACCTATCAAAAAGTGTTATACACCTGGCTATTTGCAATTTACATACCACTTTTTAAAATATTAGATGAATTGATTTTTTTGAATAATTGAATAAACCAACTTAACTACTGCTAAAATTACACTATGTTTACAGGAATAATACAAGCCATCGGTGAAATCAAAGTGATTACGAGCGTAGATGAAGACGCGAAACTCAGCATTGAAACCAACCATCTTGATCTTAATGATATTAAAGAAGGTGATAGTGTTGCCGTGAACGGCGTATGTTTAACCGCAACAAAAATTAACGGTAGCCAATTTACTGCTCATGTTTCAAAAGAAACATTTAACGTAACAACGGGCTTAAACAATAAAAGTGTTGTTAA
>CAZJUK010000067.1:0-10268 GCA_964549145.1 uncultured Methylophilaceae bacterium | reverse complement strand
GCCGTCTCTTATCTATTTTGTTTGTTTGCATTAATTTAATCTTAGCTAAAGCTATTAGCATTTATACTAGTATAAACTATATTCTTGTTAGGGTATTAAAAAATCGTTATCATGGCGACATTAGTAATTAATAGCAATAAATAAAGGAGCTGGTATGGCTGCAAAAACACTTTACGATAAATTATGGGACTCTCATTTAGTTCACGAGGATACAGACGGCACGAGCCTTATGTATATTGATCGTCATTTAGTGCATGAAGTGACCAGTCCCCAGGCATATGAAGGCTTGCGTTTAGCAGGTCGTAAGCCTTGGCGCAATGACACGATTGTCGCGAACCCTGATCACAATACGCCTACGAAAAACTGGGATAAAGGTATTGAAGACCCTATCTCACGTTTACAGGTTGAGACTTTAGATAGCAACATTAAGGAGTTTGGTTCTTTAGTCTACTTTCCATTTAAAGACAAAAACCAAGGCATTATTCACGTTATTGGCCCTGAGCATGGTACGACTTTGCCTGGCATGACAGTGGTCTGTGGTGATAGTCATACATCTACCCATGGCGCCTTTGGTGCATTGGCACATGGTATCGGTACGTCAGAAGTTGAGCATGTAATGGCGACGCAAACATTAATCACTAAAAAATCAAAAAACATGTTGGTGAAAGTCGATGGCCAACTTGACGTTGGCATTACTGCAAAAGATGTTGCCTTAGCTATTATCGGTGTAACAGGTACCGCTGGAGGTACAGGTTATGCGATTGAGTTTGGTGGCGAAGTAATTAGTGCTTTATCAATGGAAGGCCGTATGACGATTTGTAATATGGCTATTGAAGCGGGCGCACGTGCCGGCATTATGGCACCTGATGAGAAAACGACTGCCTATCTAAAAGATCGTCAATATGCACCCAAAGGAGATCAATGGGGTCAAGCCATTGCGTATTGGGAAACATTACATTCAGATGCCGATGCTGACTTTGATGCAGTCATTGAATTAAATGGCGCAGACATCCAACCACAAGTAACTTGGGGTACATCACCTGAGCAAGTGCTGCCAATTGGTGCAAATGTGCCTGATCCTGCAAAAGAGACCGACGCAACAAAACGCACTAGTATCGAAAATGCGCTTAAATATATGGGCTTAACAGCTAATATGGCAATCGAAGATATTAAGCTTGATAAGATATTTATAGGCTCTTGTACTAACTCACGGATTGAAGATTTACGCGCTGCTGCAGTTGTAGCAAAAGGCAAAAAAGTGGCCAGTAATATTGATGTAGCGATGGTGGTGCCAGGTTCAGGCATTGTGAAACGTCAAGCAGAGGAGGAGGGCTTAGATAAAATCTTTATCGATGCTGGTTTTGAGTGGCGTGAGCCAGGTTGCTCTATGTGCTTAGCCATGAACGCCGATAGATTAAGTGCAGGTGAGCGTTGTGCTTCAACTTCAAACCGCAACTTTGAAGGTCGTCAAGGTCCAGGTGGTCGTACGCACTTAGTCAGCCCTGCAATGGCGGTAGCCGCTGCAGTTGCTGGTCATTTTGTAGACGTTCGAAACGTTTAAGCGAGGAGAGGATAGATGAAAGCATTTACACAAATTACTGGGTTAGCATGCCCATTGGATCGAGCCAATGTTGATACTGACGCGATTATTCCTAAACAGTTTTTGAAATCAATTAAGCGTACAGGTTTTGGCCCTTACTTATTTGATGAATGGCGTTACACCAACTATGGTGAACCAGATATGGATTGTACTAACCGTCCACTAAACAAAGACTTTGTATTGAATCAAGCCCGCTATAAGGGCGCGCAGGTGATGTTGGCACGCGAAAACTTTGGTTGCGGTTCTAGCCGTGAGCATGCGCCATGGGCCATTGATGACTATGGCTTCCGAGTTATTATCGCACCTAGCTTTGCTGATATTTTCTATAATAATTGCTTTAAAAACGGTATTCTGCCAATTGTGGCTCCCGCTAAAATCGTAGATCAATTATTTAAAGAGTGCGAAGCAACTGAAGGGTATAGTTTGAATGTGGACTTGCTTTCACAAACTGTAACGATGCCATCAGAACAGTCATTTAGTTTTGAAGTGAATGAAACATCAAAACGCAATTTGCTCAATGGCTTGGACGAAATTGGTTTGACATTAATGCATGAAGATAAGATCAAAGCGTTTGAAGAAAAGCATCAGGCCAGTCAGCCATGGCTCTTCACATAGAAAATTAGGAAAATATAAAATGATGAAAATTGCAGTTTTACCAGGTGATGGTATTGGGCCAGAAATCGTGACGCAAGCACTGCGTGTATTAGATGTGTTAAAAAGCGAAGGCATGAAAATGGAATTCACCGAAGCGCCTTTAGGTGGTCAGGCTTATGATGAATATGGACATCCGTACCCAGAGTTTACGCAAAAAATTTGCCGCGCAGCAGATGCAGTCTTGCTAGGTGCCGTTGGTGGGCCTCAGTATGACAATCTAGATCGTCCGCTCCGCCCAGAGCGTGGTTTATTAGCCATTCGTAAAGATTTAGGTTTGTTTGCAAATCTACGTCCAGCGAACCTGTATCCAGAGTTAGCTAACGCATCTACCTTAAAGCCAGAAGTCGTAGCTGGTTTGGATATCATGATTGTGCGTGAGTTAACTGGTGATGTGTACTTCGGTGAGCCGCGCGGCATTCGTACTAATGATACAGGTGAGCGCGAAGGATTTAACACCATGGTCTATAGCGAGTCAGAAGTGCGTCGCATTGCACACGTTGCATTTGATATTGCCATGAAGCGTAATAAAAAATTATGCTCAGTGGATAAAGCGAACGTGTTGGAAACAACCGAGTTCTGGAAAGAAATTATCATTGATGTGGCAAAAGAATATCCAGAGGTTGAATTAAGTCACATGTACGTGGATAACGCTGCTATGCAATTGATTCGTAACCCGAAACAATTTGACGTGATCGTCACAGGTAATATATTTGGTGACATTTTGTCCGATGAAGCCTCTATGTTGACTGGCTCTATTGGCATGTTGGCATCGGCTTCATTGAATGCTAGCAAGCAAGGTTTGTATGAGCCTTCACATGGTTCAGCACCTGATATTGCAGGTCAAAATTTAGCAAACCCTATTGCAACAGTATTATCTGTAGCCATGATGTTACGTTATAGCTTCGATAATGAAAAAGCTGCTACACGTATTGAAAATGCAATTAAAAAAGTATTGGCTGCTGGTTACCGCACAGGTGACATTTTTGAAGAGGGTATGAAAAAAGTATCATGCACTAAAATGGGCGATCAAATCGTTGCAGCAATGTAAATGACAAGTAAAGTGGATGCTTTTGCACCTACTTTTCTGACATAATAAAAACTCGATCAGTTTGGAGATTTGAAATGGCACAATTTGATAATGTAAGTGTAAAGAAAAAAGCAAATATCTACTTTGATGGTAAATGTGTCAGTCACACCGTATTGTTCCCGAATGGGACCCGCAACACGCTGGGTATTATCTTTCCAGCTACTTTAAATTTTAATACTGAATCACCTGAGTTGATGGAAATTAATTCAGGTGTCTGTAAAGTCAAGCTTGCTGGTGAGGATGATTGGAAAACATATCAAGCAGGTGATCGTTTTGCTATCGCTGGTAATGCAAGCTTTGATATTGAGGTTATTGAAACATTAGACTATGTTTGCCACTACGAGTAAAAGTGTTTGTCATTACGAATATAGTTACGTACTCAGCGCGTCGGTGTTGTCAGTGTTTTTCATGATTTGACACATTGACTGAGCAAAGATAATTAATGCTATCACTAAATAGTTTAGGGAAATGAAATGCCTACATTTGATATTACTTCAGAAGTTAATAAAGTCGAATTAAGTAATGCTATAGATGCGACGGCTAAACAAATTGCCAATCGATATGATTTCAAAGGCACTACTGCTAAAGTTGAATTTAAAGAAAAAGATTTTGTTATTACGCTTCATGGCGATAACGAATTTCAACTCAATCAAGTCAAAGATATTTTATTGCCTACGATGGAGAAAAAAGAACCTGATTCTTCTAAGCGTTTAGAACATAAAGACATGCAAACAGTTTCTGGCAATAAAGTGAAGCAAGACTTGATTGTGCGTGATGGTATTAATAGCGACTTAGCAAAACGAATTGTGGCAGTGATTAAAGAGAGCGGTATAAAAGTGCAGGCGAGTATTCAGGGTGATACAGTGCGTGTAAAAGGAGCAAAACGTGATTTATTACAAGACGTGATTGTATTATCTAAAAAGAATGTGACAGACTTTCCGTTGAAATTCGGTAATTTTCGTGATTAATAAGGAGTGGTAAGTAATGGGTCGTTTATTATTGGCAGTTTTGTTTGTATTATCTTTATCAGCATGCAACACCATAGACGGAATAGGTAAAGATATTGAAAAAGCAGGTGAAGGTATCCAGAAGTCTACCGACTAGCTTTTAATGATTTTTATGTTGATGTAGTTAAGAATTGGATAAGGTATGTTAAAAGTAGGGTTTGTAGGTTGGCGCGGTATGGTGGGTTCTGTACTGATGCAGCGCATGATGGAAGAAGGAGATTTTGTTGATATTGAGCCGCAATTTTTCACAACCTCACAGGCGGGTGCTGAAGCTCCAGATATTGGTAAAGATTCTCCAGCATTAAAAGATGCAAAAAAAATTGATGACTTGAAAGTCATGGATGTGATTGTTTCTTGCCAAGGTGGGAATTACACCTCTGAAATTTTTCCCTTACTGAGGGAGTCAGGCTGGGCTGGGCATTGGGTCGACGCTGCTTCGACACTGCGTATGGTAAATGATGCGGTGATCGTGCTCGATCCGGTCAATATGGACATGATTAAACAAGCATTATTCAGTGGCAACAAGAATTGGGTAGGCGGTAATTGTACTGTTTCGCTAATGTTGATGGCATTGCACGGTTTGTTTAAAGAGAACTTGGTCGAATGGACGACCTCCATGACTTACCAAGCGGCATCTGGCGCAGGTGCGCAGAATATGCGTGAACTCATTCAGCAAATGGGCGCTATTCATCAGTCAGTTGATCATTTGTTAGCAGACCCATCTTCAGTTATTCTTGAGATAGACAGAGCTGTTGCTGATGCTACTCGTAGTGATGACTTTCCAAAATCAAATTTTGGGGTCCCATTGGCAGGTAGTTTGATTGCTTGGATAGATAAAGACTTAGAAAATGGCCAAAGCAAAGAGGAGTGGAAAGGCGGCGCTGAGACCAATAAAATATTGGGCCGAGAAGCGAGCCCTATAGTGATAGATGGTTTGTGTGTGCGTGTTGGTGCAATGCGGTGTCATTCACAAGCATTAACAATAAAGTTAACTAAAAATGTACCGTTAGACGAAGTGAGCGATATACTTGCTAATGCAAACGCATGGACAAACGTGATTCCTAATGAACGTGAAGCAAGTATAAACTCGTTGAACCCTGCTGCGATTACTGGCACATTAGCTACGCCAGTTGGCCGTTTACGTAAAATGGGAATGGGTGAACACTATTTATCTGCTTTTACTGTCGGTGACCAATTGTTATGGGGTGCTGCGGAGCCACTAAGGCGCATGTTGCGAATACTTATTGCTGAAAAATAGGATGATTGTTTTGGCTGCAACTTATGGGTTATTTTAAAGTTTAAAAAACAACAGTAAAGTCTAACAAATAGATAGCTAAGGTATATAAGGTGTATTATGAGCTTGCATCCGTAACTATTTGATGTTATTTTTGTTATTGCAATATTTTAGTGGATTAAGGTGAATTAGTGCAGGATTCAAACATTAAGAATTTACTCGTAGCGTTATGCTTATTTATGCTGCCTATTTCAGCAACAGCTGCTGGTTTGGGTAAACTAAATATCAGCTCTGGCATTGGGGAGCCTTTAGTGGCTAACATAGAGCTCTTATCTGTAAGTGCTAGTGAATTGTCAACGGTTGAAGCTAGCATGGCGCCAGCGGATACTTATTCCTCACAAGGTTTAGAACGTCCAGCTTCACATAGCGATATTAAAGTGACTGTGGGTAAAAACTCTAACGGTAAACCTATTCTCAATTTAAGGTCAAATTCTCCAATTACTGAGCCGTTTTTAGATATGCTTATTCAGCTTGACTGGGAGTCAGGACGTTTATTACGTGAATATACTGTTTTATTAGACCCTCCAGGCTATAAACCACCTGCAGTTGTGCCACTGTCACAGGCGACAATTGTTAAGGAAATGGCTGTAAAACCTGAAACAATTAAACCTGTTACTAAAGCCCAAAAAACAACTAACTCAAATAGTGCTGAAAAAGAACCTGAAACTGTAAGTCAGGAAGTCAATCAATCTTTAGATAAAGAATACTTAACTGAAAAAGGCGATACGCTTTCTAAAATTGCGCTTCAAGTACGACCTGAGGGCGTTAGCTTGGATCAGATGTTGGTTAGTTTGTATGAAACTAATAAGAAAGCATTTAGCGGTGATAATATGCATCGTTTAAATGTCGGGAAAATTATACGTATTCCTTCAGCAGCCGATATAAAGGCGCTGTCAAAAAAATCAGCATCACGTGAAGTGAAAGTGCAAACTGACAATTGGAATGCCTACCGTAATAAGTTGGCTGGTATTGTAGATGAGAGCGCTGTTGTTGAAAGCGAAGGTGATTCACAAGTGACCAGTGGAGCCATTAAGCCTGCTACTGAAGATAAATCAATTACAACTGATGAGCCAAAAGATGTTGTTAAGTTGTCTACAGGCGAAGATGCTAACTCAGTTGATGCTAAGTCAATGCAATCAAAAATTTCTGCGCTACAAGAAGAAATAACAGCACGTGAAAAAGGATTGGCAGAGGCGCAAGATAGAACATCAGCCCTTGAGCAGCAGGTAGCTGATTTGCAAAAACTGATCGCATTAAAAAATAATACAATGGCAGAAGTGCAAGATGAAGTACAAAATTCAATAGACACTGTTGAAGAAACAAAACCCATAAATGAAAATGGTTCTGCAGAAGAAATTAAGTCGATGGAAGCAGATGTAAACTCTGTAGAAGCAGCTAAATCTGCTGCAGCGGTAGCAAGTGAACAAGTTGCAATAGATGAATCAACTACGCAAATAAAGCCTGAAATAACTAAGCCGGTAAAAAGCACAGAAAAACCTAACCCAGGTAATGTTTCGACGCCTGTAGAGCAGCCAAGTTTTATTCAAAGTATGATGACCGGATTAGATGCGACAATGCTAGCAGCTGGCGCAGGAATAATTGCGTTACTTGCCCTAGGTTGGGCGATCTTAAGACATAGACGTAAGAAGAACTTAGATGACTTTGAGCAAGGTATTATGACTTCCGGAGGACTAAAGGCGAATACTGTTTTTGGTAATACGTCAGGGGCAAGTGTTGATACAGGTGATACTTCATTCCTAACAGACTTTTCTCAAAGCGCTCATGGTGGAATGATTGACACGCAAGACGTTGACCCAATTGCTGAAGCCGAAGTTTATATGGCATATGGGCGTGATGCGCAAGCTGAAGAAATATTAAAAGATGCAATATCAAAAGAGCCAAAACGATATGAGCTGCATCTTAAATTGCTTGAAATGTATGCGGCAAGTAAAAACATGTCAGCTTTCGAAACTGTTTCAGGCGAGCTTTACACAACATTAGGTGCAGACGATCCTACATGGGCAAAAGTGGTTGCGGTTGGTAATAAATTAGAGCCTAATAACCCGCTATATCAAGTGAGTGAAGTTGACGCCTCATCAGAAGCAAATGCAGATGATGAGAAAGAAAGTTTAGATGTGTCTGACTTTTCTGACATACCTCTCGCTGATGAAACAGATTTAAATTTTTCTTTTGAAGGCGAGCAAAATAAGAGTGAAAACCAAACAGATGAACCAGGAAAGTTAGGCGAAGATGATTCTGAGTCAGCTTTAGACTTTATTGTAGAGCAAGATAAAGAAGGCGGCTTAACAGACACTCAAACGATCCCGATGGGCTTACAAGCAAGTGGCATTGCCGAAGTTGAAACTGTTGAGGGTTTGCCAGAATCACTAGACATGACTTCTTTAGATATCAATCCGGATGAGATAGTCGGTGATGAGGTGGGTAAAGATACGTCTAACAATTTTGATTTTGATGTGAGTAAACTAAATGCAGAAACATTAGAAGAAACAGGTCATATAACAGAATCTATAGAGCTTTCTGAAGAACAAGTTAATTTTGAACATACCATGCCATCTCTAGAGTTTCCTGAAACTAAAGATATTAATGCAGAGCCTGAGTTGAGCGATCAAGTTGAAATTGCTGATAACGATGTTTTCGTAATGCCAGAAGATGTGTTGTCAATAGATATGCCTGACAACGTAGAGCTTGAACCTGAAGAGCAAGTTGAAGTTGAAGCTAATGCAGATGAGGGCTTTGATTTTAACTTAAGTGCGGATACAAAAGATAATGAGGCTGCAGCAGCGGTGTTAGACTTGTCCGGAATCTCGCTTGAGACTGATGATATTGATTTTAATGAAGTTATTTCTTTAGACGGTAATTCTGAAGCTGTTGTTGATGATGAAAAAAATGTAGTTGCTGCTGAAAATATTGAGTCAATAACTATTTCAGATGATGAGCCAGAAGAAGTTGAAACAAAACTTGAACTTATTGCTGCCTACATTGATATGGAAGACAAAGAAGGCGCAAAAGAATTGCTAGATGAAGTCATTAAAGAAGGTGGTGCTTCACAGAAAAAAAGAGCTGAAGATCTGTTGACTCAGTTAGGTTAGTTGATATAGTTTCAAAAGCCGGGCTATATGCTCGGCTTTTTGCATTTTGCAAATAGTTATTTAAATAAAAAGTCTCTAGGGGAAAGCGATGCAATATATTAATGTAATCACTCAACTTGTAACGCTTGTTACATTCTCTCTTGCCATGCATCTTTTCAATATATATGTATTATCCATACTTGCACTTACTTTGATAATGTTATTGTTGTATTCCAAAAATACACATTTTTTTAAAATGATGAAAAAGCTTAAATGGTTATTTTTATTTATGTTTATTATTTTATCGTTTAATACGCCAGGCCAACACTTTCTTGTGTGGCCATTTGACATTATTAAACCTAGCTATGAAGGGGTGCATGGAGGATTAATGCAAGTATTAAGAATTACATTGATGCTTGCGGCGTTATCAGTGTTGCTGACTAAAAATTCAAGGCAAGAGTTGATTTCTGGCTTTTACTTTGTTTCTTACCCTTTTCGTTTTTTTGGATTAGATGTGGAGCGGTTTGCTGCACGATTATTGTTGACTCTACACTATGCAGAAATCCAACAGGTAAATTTAAATAAAGCTTCATTTAAAGAAAAAGTTACGATAGGTTTTGATCAGTTATTTATGGATTCAGTGGATAGCGATGTATTAATTACAATAAAACAACCTGATCTTAATGTTTTTGATTATTTGCTATTGATAATATGTATTATTTTTACCATTAATTTTCTAATTAGGTTGTTTTAAGTGCGAATTGCTTTAGGTATCGAATATGATGGTTCATCATTTTGTGGCTGGCAAAGTCAGACCAACCTTTGCGGAGTTCAAGATGCTCTTGAAAAAGCCTTAGCAAAAATTGCTGAGCATGATGTCAGAGTGCATGCTGCTGGCCGAACTGATTCAGGAGTGCACTCTCTGATGCAAGTCGTTCATTTCGACACAGCGGTCACTAGGCCTGGTAGTGCTTGGGTTCGTGGTGTTAATACTTATCTACCTAATAGTGTACAAGTTCTTTGGTCCAAATATGTAAAAGATGATTTTCATGCGCGCTTTTCAGCAACATCTCGTCGTTATGAATACCTTTTAGTGAATGCACCAGTTGCACCAGCAATATTGTATAAAAATGCTGGTTGGTACCATTTGCCACTTGATGTGTCGGCTATGCAAGAGGCGATGCAATACTTTATTGGAGAGCATGATTTTAGTGCATTTAGAGCGAGTGAATGTCAAGCTAAATCACCGGTAAGGACATTACATTATGCTAACGTAAAATCTTTTGGTAATAAGTGTTTATTTAAATTTTCAGCCAATGCTTTTTTACAACACCAAGTAAGAAATATGCTCGGTAGCCTTATTTATATAGGCAATGGCAAACATCCGCCCGAGTTAATTAAAACCTTATTAGAAAAAAAAGACCGTACCTTATCTCCACCTACATTTTCAGCCAGCGGTTTGTATTTAGCGGGAGTTGGTTATGATGAAAAATGGGGTTTGCCTAATACTGAAAGACAATTAATATTACTCGCATAG
>CAZJUK010000066.1:0-10321 GCA_964549145.1 uncultured Methylophilaceae bacterium | reverse complement strand
TGCTAGCATTTATGTGTGTGCAATAGTGTGTTTCCTGTGAGCTTGCCTACTTCATGAAAACATTTAACCCTTTTAAATCATCAAGTTTTTCCGCTTCAAAACCTTTTCTTGATAATAGTAAAATAATACCGAAGCTAGCTAGCGTCATTAATACGTAGCTAATAATATAAAACATACTAGATGCAAAACCATTCAAACTTGCACTCATTAAACCAAACAACATAAAGCCAATATGCGAAATAGTGGAGTATGCCAGCATACGTTTAATATTCGTCTGAGCAATAGCAGTGATATTACCGATAGCAATAGATAAGACAGCCATAATCATCAGCATATCCTGCCAATCTGCGGCTAATGGATATAAGCCTTGAACTAATAGCCGAATGGCAATAGCAAAGCCTGCAAATTTAGGTATAGATCCAATGAGGATCGTAATTGCGGTAGGTGCCCCATGATACACATCGGGTACCCACATATGAAAAGGCACTGCTCCAAACTTAAACGCAAGTCCTGAAACAATAAAAACTAAACCTAAAATAAGTACAGGATTTTTGGCATTTGATTCATTTAATACATTAGCAATTTCAGCAATATTCAAGCTGCCTGTCATACCGTAAATCATACTCATACCATAAAGCAACATTCCCGAAGCTAATGCACCAAGCACAAAGTATTTCATCGCCGCCTCAGTTGCTGCAGCATTATCTCTATCCATTGCTACAAGGGCATACAAGCAAAGTGATAACAACTCTAATCCAATATAAATGGTGAGCATGCTTTGGCCTGAAATCATGACCATCATGCCCAATGTAGCAAATAAAACTAATGCATAATACTCACCTTTAAATAAATTACGAACTTGCAGGTAATATCGCGTGTAAGTGAGCATAACGAATGCACCTAATAATGTGGTGATTTTTAACGTATCACTAAGCGCATCATCAACAAACAATGCGTTATATGCATAATCGATATCAATCGTATGGGTATTCCATACTAAATACGCGCTTACTAATAAAGTTAACTGTGTTAAACCATAAATAACAATACGATTTTTATCGTTTAAAAATAAATCAAGAATGAGAATAAACATGGCCATGCATAGCATGATGATTTCTGGCAATGACGTCATTAAATCTGTATTAATTGTTGACATGCTTTTTAAATTCCTGCGCTTGGCAACTTACTTGCCATATGTTCAAAGAACTGTGCGGATGTGACCTGCATCATGTCAGTCAATGGCTGAGGGTAAACCCCAAAACCGATTACTAATATTGCCAACACCCCTAATATTACAAACTCCCGTCTATTCAAATCTTTTAAGGCTGAAACATTGTCATTAGCAATAGCACCGTAAAAAACACGCTTTATCATCCACAAGGTATAAGATGCTCCGAATATTAATGTTGTCGCTGCAATAAAGGCAACCCAAAAGTTTTCTTTAACGGCAGCTAAAATCACCATGAACTCGCCAACAAAACCACTGGTGCCTGGCAACCCGCTATTCGCCATGGCAAATAGGACAGCAAACGCTGCAAAGACTGGCATCGTATTCGCTACGCCGCCATAATCAGCAATTTCTCGACTATGCATACGGTCATACAATACACCAACACATAAGAACATCGCAGCTGAAATAAAGCCATGTGAAATCATTTGTACTATTGCACCTTCAAGTGCTAATTGGCTAAACAAGAAGAATCCTAAAGTTACAAACCCCATATGTGAAATTGATGAATAAGCAATGAGCTTTTTCATATCTTTTTGTACTAAAGCAACTAAAGCAATATATAAAATAGCAATGAGTGACAAAGTAATCATAAAGACATCTAAGTAACGTGATGCATCTGGTGCTATAGGCATAGCAAAGCGTAAAAAGCTATAACCTCCTAATTTCAACATAACCGCAGCTAAAACAATCGAACCTGCTGTTGGTGCTTCTACGTGTGCATCAGGTAACCAGGTATGCACGGGCCACATTGGTATTTTTACCGCAAATGCCATAAAGAATGCCATAAAAATAAGTACTTGCACATTAAGTGGCATAGGTAGTTTGTAAAACTCAATAATTGAGAAGCTACCTGTCTGGTGATAAAGATAAATGAATGCCACCAGCATTAATAACGAACCTAAGAGCGTGTAAAGAAAAAACTTAATCGTGGCGTAAACTCGATTCGGTCCACCCCATATGCCGATAATTAAAAACATTGGAATTAGCATTGCCTCCCAAAACACGTAATACAAAATGCTATCAAGCGCACTAAAAACACCTATCATAATGCCGCTCATAATGAGAAATGACGCCATATATTGGGAAATATTTTTACTAATAGCTTCCCAAGAAGCGGCAATGCATATTATGGTAATAAAGCTAGTTAGGATAATGAGAGGAACTGAAATACCATCTACACCAAGATGGTAATAAATATCAAATGCCGGAATCCAAGTAGCAATTTCTTGAAACTGAAACCCAGTTTGTACATAGTCGAAATTGAAATACAAAGGCAAAGTAACAGCGAAGCCGAGCAAACTACCAATTAAAGAAACCCAGCGTGTCATGCTTGCTTTGGCGTCATTACCAACGATCAATACTACAATGCCAGCAACGATTGGCACCCAAATAGATAAGCTTAGAATATGATTGGCGAACATTAAATAATCTTGTTGAATAGTGTTAAAAATAAAAATACGCCAATAATCATCGCAAATGCATAATGATAGATTAACCCGGACTGCAGCTCGCGTACGATTTGAGATAACTTTTCAATGAGTTTTGCTGTGCCGTTAACAATAGCGCCATCAATTAACTGTACATCACCAATTTTCCATAACTTGTTACCAATGAATCGTGCGCCACCTGCGAGAAACTTTTCATTAAAAGCATCAAAACCGTATTTGTTTTCTAGCACTTGATATATTAATGAAAATTTATCTTTTAAGAATGCTGGGATATCAGGACGTTTCATATAAAAGAACCATGCCAACAACACACCAAATACTGCCAATGCAAAGGGCAACGTAGCAAAACCATGAAGAGCCATTTTGGCTGGGGTATGTAATATAGTGACGAAATGATGTGTTAGCTCTTCCATTGCACCATGTATTTCAGCATTTACAACAATAACCCCAGAAAAAAAGTCTTCATAAAGCATAGGCACCATCGTGACATAGCCAATAAATACAGAGGGGATTGCTAATAAAATTAAAGGAAGCTTAACTACCCAACCTGGTTCATGTGGGTTGTCTTTAGGTGCCAAACCATGATGGTGGTCATCATCATGAGCGTTGGTATTATCTCGCCATTTTTCTTTGCCATGGAATACAATAAAATAAAGACGGAAAGAATAAAATGCAGTAATAAACACGCCAGCAAGGACTGAAAAATAAGCGAAACCACTACCAAAGATATGTGAGAACTTCACTGCTTCAATAATGCTGTCTTTTGAGTAAAACCCAGAAAAGAATGGCGTTCCTATCAAGGCTAAAGAACCAATTAAAGTTGTTATCCAAACCACAGGCATGTATTTTTTTAAATTACCCATGTTTCGAATATCTTGATCATGATGCATGCCCATAATTGCAGCGCCTGCCGCCAAAAATAAGAGAGCTTTAAAAAACGCATGCGTCATCAAATGAAATATGGCAACTGAGTATGCTGAAGCGCCTAACGCTACCGTCATATACCCAAGTTGCGACAATGTTGAGTAAGCAATGATACGTTTAATATCGTTTTGAATAATACCGAGCAAACCCATAAATAAGGCCGTGATGGAACCGATAATCATCACAAAAGATAACGCAGTTGTTGATAGCTCAAACAATGGCGACATACGGGCCACCATGAAGATACCTGCGGTAACCATGGTTGCAGCATGAATTAGTGCTGAGATTGGCGTTGGACCTTCCATAGAGTCGGGCAACCAGACGTGCAGTGGCACTTGTGCTGACTTACCCATCGCTCCAATGAACAATAAAATACACATTAATGTCATTACCGACCAGTTAACATTTGGCAACACGCTAATTTGCATATCGGCAAACGATGGTGCAGATTTAAATACTTCAGCATAGTCTAAGCTACCGCTATAGGTCAAAACTAAACCAATACCTAATAAAAAGCCAAAGTCACCGACTCTATTCACCAAGAATGCTTTTAAGTTCGCATAAATTGCACTAGGTTTGGTATACCAAAAACCAATCAATAAATACGACACCAAACCGACGGCTTCCCAACCAAAGAACAATTGCATAAAGTTGTTAGACATAACCAACATCAGCATAGCGAAAGTAAATAATGAAATGTAGCTAAAAAAGCGGCTATAACCAGGGTCCTCTTCCATATAACCAATGGTGTAGATATGCACCATTAGTGATACAAATGTGACCACAACCATCATCATCGCGGTTAGATTATCTATTAAAAACCCGACACTGAACGTAATGTCACCCGAGGTAAGCCAAGTATATAAATTTTCATTGAGTTTAAAGCCGTCCATTGTGGCATTCAGTACAATAGATGACAGGACAAATGCTGCAGCAACTGAAAGCACCGTTAACCAATGCGCTGCGCTGCGTGGAATTTTTTTTCCGAAAAGGCCAACAATGACTGCCGCTAACAACGGCAATAATGGAATCCAAAGTAAAAATTGTATGGTCATTATTATTGTTTAGCCTTTAAGTGAATCTATATCATCTACATTAATCGTACGTAAATTTCTAAACAACACAACCAAAATAGCCAAACCGATGGCTGATTCGGCTGCGGCAACAGTTAGGATAAAAAATACAAATACTTGCCCAGCAATGTCATTTAGATAATACGAAAATGCAATAAAATTTAGATTCACAGCCAGTAACATTAATTCAATTGCCATTAACAAAATAATGACATTTTTACGGTTTAAGAAAATACCAATGACACTAATAGAAAAAAGTAACGCACCTAAAATTAAATAGTGAGAAAGACCGACTGTCATGCATCTTCTCCATCTTCTTTAGAAGTAGACTTTGATGCATCAATTCTTGACTCAGATTTCATTTTTACAACCCGCATACGATCTTGTTTACGCACTTTTACTTGGTCAGCCACATTCATCGATTTACTTTCTTTTCTATCTCTAAGTGTTAGCGTAATTGCCGCTATTATTGCTACTAGTAAAATGACTGAAGCTAATTCAAATGGTAATAAGTAGTCGGTATACATCACTCGCCCAAGTTCGGCTGTGTTGCTATGACCTGCTTCCCGCGTCACATTTTCAGGTGTAGCAAAATATTTACCACCTAACACCATTGCCATCTCAATTGCCATTAACACGCCAATAAATCCAGCCATAGGTAAGTAATCCCAGAAACCTTCACGCAGTTTATCGAGGTTAATATCTAACATCATCACGACAAACAAGAAGAGCACCATGACAGCTCCCACGTAGACTAAAACTAAAACAATTGCTAAAAACTCAGCTTCTAATAATAGCCATATGCCGGATGCAGTAAAAAAGGCTAGCACTAAAAACAAGGCGGCATGCACAGGGTTACGTGTAGTTACCACTCGCAATGCGGCGAATAATAAAATAGTGGCTAGCGTATAAAAAATATAGTCAGTAAATAACATTATATTTACCTAAACTGCTTATCAAGCGCGCGATCCGCTGCAATTTGTTTTTCATGCTTATCACCGACAGCTAACAACATATCTTTGGTATAAAGTAAGTCTCCGCGCTGTTCGCCGTGATAATCAAAGACGCGAGTTTCAACAATACTGTCTACGGGACAAGATTCTTCACATAGCCCACAGAAAATACACTTGGTTAAATCAATATCATAACGCGTGGTACGGCGCGTATTATCTTCGCGTTGCTCTGACTCAATGGTAATTGCAAGTGCAGGACATACAGCTTCACATAATTTACAAGCAATGCAGCGCTCTTCCCCATTCGGGTACCGACGTAGTGCATGCAATCCTCGAAAGCGGTGTGATTGAGGCGTCCGCTCTTCAGGGTATTGAATGGTAATTTTACGCGCAAATAAATAGCGACCAGTTAATGCCATTCCTTTCAGCAGTTCCCAGAGCATTAAGCTAGCTAGTATATTTTTTATATTTTTAGTCATAATTAGTGAAACAAATATCCAAATGGGGTTTGCATAATTCCGCCTACGAACACAATCCAAACAATCGTAATTGGGATAAATACTTTCCACCCTAACCGCATAATTTGATCATAACGGTAGCGTGGAAAAGTCGCTCTAAACCATAAAAAGAAAAATACACAAAATGCCATTTTGGCAAATAACCAAAATATACTATCTGGAATTAAAGATGGGATAGGTGACAACCAGCCGCCCAAAAACATCAATGCTGTTAAGGTGCAGACTAACCAAATATTGGCGTATTCAGCTAAGAAAAATATAGCAAAGGCCATACCTGAATATTCCACATGAAAACCAGCAACAATTTCAGACTCGCCCTCAGCTACATCAAAAGGTAAGCGGTTCGTTTCTGCCACTGCGCTAATGAAATATACGATAAATAAAGGGAAAAGTGGCAACCAATACCACTGAAAAATACCACCTGTTTGACCCATGACAATATCACCTAAATTCAAGCTATTTGCTGCCATTATCACACCAACCAAAGCAAAACCCATTGCAATTTCATAAGAAACAATTTGCGCAGCAGACCTTAAGGAACCTAAAAATGCATATTTAGAGTTAGAAGCCCAGCCTGCAATAATCACCCCATAGACTGCAATAGAGGTCATCGCTAAAATATATAATAAACCAGCGTTGATATCAGCTAACACTTTAGTCGCATCGAAAGGAATAACTGCCCAAGCAGCAAATGCAGGTGCAATAACCAGTACAGGCCCGAGCAAAAATAACCCTTTGTTTGAAGCTGTAGGTACAATAATTTCTTTAAACAACAACTTCAAGCCATCCGCTAGCGGCTGTAATAAACCGAAATAACCAACCCGGTTTGGGCCTATACGCACTTGCATAAAACCGATGACTTTACGCTCAGCTAACGTTAAGTAAGCAATAGCGATCATTAAAGGTAGCACAATGGCGATGATTTTAATCAACGTCCACGCAACCAGCTCAATTGCTGGCCAATAGCTACCAAAAATATCTGCTAAAAATCCCATTAAGTTTGGACTTCCTTCCTGCTTTTTACTGTAATTTTTTCTAGAGAAATATCGCCCATCATATCGCCTAAACCAATAGTATCTTCATGTGCAGCAGCTACTCTTATACACCCCATTGCTACATGGGCATCAGTTTGTACTGTCAATACTGCACTACCATTATCCTGTTTAACCAACACTTCCTCTCCATCAACCACGGCTTGCAAACGCATTTCATCAGGATGCATACGTGCCATCGGCTTAATATTGTATTTAGTTTTCTGTAATGGTATTGAGCGCCTTACAATAGGATCAGCTTCATATTGCGGCACTTCACCTATACGTTGCAATCTAGGCGATTCAATTTTCACCTCAATTTCAACAAGTTCTTTCATATTATTATTCAAATTACGCCATGCAACTGTGGATGGCTTTTCACCATCAAACATTTCATTTCTCACATCATCGGTACTATTGAAATCAAAGTCTTGCAAACCTAAAGTGTTTGCTAACACGCGAAGTACTTTCCATGCCGGACGGCATTCGCCTAATGGCTTAACAGCAGCTTTAAAGGTTTGAATCCTACCTTCTAAACTCATGAAAGAACCTGAAGTTTCGGTAAATGGCGCAATCGGCAATAATACATCTGCATCATCTAAAGCTGTTGATTTGTACGCGGTCAGTGCAACTACACACTCAGCTTTTGCCATTGCAGCCTTAGCTAATGCAGCGTGCTGACAATCTAACTCAGGCTCAATATTGAGTAATAAATACGCCTTACGTGGCACTTCAAGCATTGCCCGTGCATGCATGCCCGTTGCTGAAGGCATGACATGAAGCAAATGCATCCCTGTACTGTTAGCCGCAGCAGGTAGAATGCCACCTTTTGCGCCACAAACCCCACCTATCGCCTCTGCCAAGCTGTACATTTCGGTAAACCGTGGTGAGCTCAATGCAATATTACCTATAAAGATACCTACTTTAGGTGCAATCAAATGTAAGTCTCTTCCCATACCAGCAAGACTTTCTGCCATTTTCTCAGTGTTTGGGCGCACATGAATTTTTTCTAAGTTTTCTCTTAATGTTTCAGGTAAGAATAAGGATAAACGTTGCAAACCAGACATCGCTTTTAATATTTGTGCCAACACATTAACCATGTCATTTGGTGTGGTAATAATTTTATGTGCCACATCCATGAGCGGGTTATTGTCTAAAGGACTAATAATTGAAAGTTCAGCGCCATTATCAACTGCTTTGCGGAAACGCTGCGCTAATAAAGGGTGCTCATTACGCAAGTTAGAGCCAATAAGTAATATACGATCTAATTTTTCTAAATGATCAATGTTACAACCCATCCAAGGAGTGCCAACTCGTTTACCATCTAATCTAAAATCAGTTTGACGTAATCTATAATCAACATTGCCACAACCCAAACCTGCTGCTAACTGCTTTATTAAGTAGCCTTCTTCCATCGTGCTATTAGGTGAGACTAGCACGCCCAGACTATCGCTACCATGTTGATTTGTAATGTCTTTTAATTGACCTGAGGAAAACTCTAGCGCAGTTTTCCAATCTGTTTCTTGCCAAGCACCGTTGTGCTTAATCATGGGGACTTGAAGGCGGTCAGGGCTATTTAACCCTTCATAAGAGTAACGATCACGATCAGACAACCAACATTCGTTAATACTTTCTTTTTCACGCGGCAACACACGCATTACTTTGTTGTCTTTAACGTGAACTTCAATATGCGAGCCTAAACTATCATGTGGTGCAATTGATGGGCGACGGACAAGCTCCCAACTTCGTGCAGAATAACGGAATGGCTTATTGGTTAAAGCTCCCACTGGACATAAATCAATAATATTGCCTGATAATTCAGAATTCACACTTTTATCAATATAGGCAGTAACCTCTGCATGTTCTCCTCGCCCTACCATCCCAAGCTCTTGCATTCCACCCACTTCTTTTAAGAATCGCACGCAACGCGTACATTGAATGCAGCGTGTCATATCAGTGCTAATCAACGGCCCAATATTTTTTTCAAATACCACACGTTTTTCTTCGGTATATCGTGAGCCACTAGACCCATAACCGACTGCAATATCTTGCAAATCACATTCACCACCTTGATCGCAAATTGGACAATCAAGTGGGTGATTAATTAACAAAAATTCCATCACACTTTTTTGCGCTTCGACAGCAGATTTACTACGTGTAAAAATCTTCATGCCATCAGTAGCTGGTGTCGCACATGCGGGCAAAGGTTTAGGAAACTTCTCAACCTCGACAAGACACATTCGGCAATTTGCCGCAACAGATAATTTTTTATGGTAGCAAAAACGTGGAATCGAAATGCCTACTTTATCCGCAGCATCAATAATCGTCGTGCCGTCGTCAACTTCTAATTGCTGACCATCAATTTCAATATTTAGCATCTATTTACCGTCAACCATACTTTTGCCATGTTGAATGTAATATTCAAACTCTGGACGAAAATGTTTTATAAAACTTAATACAGGTGTTGCTGCGGCATCACCTAGCGCACAAATGGTGCGGCCAGAAATGTTTTTACTTACGTCGGCCAACAACTCAAGGTCTTCCATTTTCCCATTACCATCTGTAATACGCTTAATCACTCGATACACCCAACCAGTACCTTCACGGCAAGGCGTACATTGGCCACAACTTTCTTCATAAAAAAAGTAAGACAAGCGCTTCAGGGCTTTGACCATACAGGTAGTCTCATCCATCACAATCATTGAACCTGCACCTAAGCTAGAACCTGCTTTTCCCAAGCCGTTATAGTCCATGGTGGCATCGGCAATACCCTCAGCGGTCATTACTGGCGTTGAAGGCCCCCCTGGAATCACTGCCTTTAACTTTCGGCCTTTCCAAATACCGCCGGACATCGCTAACAATTCATTGAAAGAGGTGCCCATCTTTACTTCATAATTCCCTGGCTTTTCCACATGTCCTGAAACTGAAAATAACTTAGTTCCACCTGAGCCAGCGACACCTAAATCAGCAAATGCACCCCCACCATGTTGCATTATCCAAGGCACACTTGCGAAACTTTCCGTATTATTTACATTGGTCGGCTGGCCAAACACCCCATAACTTGCAGGAAAAGGTGGTTTAAATCTCGGGTTACCTTTTTTACCTTCAATAGACTCAATCAATGCCGTTTCTTCGCCGCAAAT
>CAZJUK010000065.1:0-10531 GCA_964549145.1 uncultured Methylophilaceae bacterium | reverse complement strand
ACAGATATAATTGTTATCAGCATAATACTGGGTATTATTAATAAGTTGCGTAAAATACAGATTTACGAAAGATACTATGTCGCTATTTTCAAAGCCAAAAAGAATATACCTTGCAGGCCTTGGCGTTAGAGCAAGATCGGTCAGAAAAGTTACTATTGAACGTATTGCCAAAATCCATTGCAATGCGTTTAAAAGATAACAATGTGAGTATTGCTGATAGTCATGATTCTGTAAGTATTTTATTTGCAGATATCGTCGGCTTTACTAAGTTAACAGAATCGATGAAGCCAGAAAAGTTAGTTAATTTGCTAAGCCAGTTATTTTCACGCTTTGATTTGCTGGTTGAACAATTTGATTTAGAAAAAATAAAAACCATTGGCGATGGCTACATGGTTGTTGGTGGAGCCCCAGTACAGATTGATGATCATGCAGAATTAATAACAAAACTTGCTCTTAACATGCAAGATGCATTAACTATTTTCAATAAAGAGCAAAATCATAGTTTACAGATGCGTATAGGCATTAGTAGTGGGCCTGTAGTGGCTGGCGTTATTGGAACATCCAAGTTTGCTTACGATTTATGGGGAGATCCTGTAAATATGGCAAGTCGTATGGAACAAACAGCTTTGCCCAATAGTATTCAAGTGAGTGAGGCTACTTATAAATTACTCAACAAAAACAATGCATTTGTTATACGCAATAAGGTAAGAGTGAAAGGAAAAGGTGATTTGAATACTTATATTTTGCAAGGCTAGTTATTTAATCGTATTGTGATGCCGTAAGTATTTTTTCTATTGAATATTTCAATCAGATTAATCATATTGTTTTTATTTTTTATTTGGGCTGATACAATTAGTTGAATCATGTTGAAATTTTTTTAATTTAAATAATTAGTTATATCAAAGGTGTTTATGGTCATACTTGTATTGGGTGGCGCAGGATACATTGGGTCACATACTTGCGTAGAGTTATTAGAAGCAGGGCACGATATTATTGTTGCTGACAATTTATCTAACTCTTGTTTAGAGCCAATGAGAAGAGTTAAGACAATCACAGGCTGTGACTTTAAATTTGTAGAGCTAGATATGTGTGACAAAGTTGCTATGCAGCGTTTATTTGCTGATAACCATATTGACGCTGTGATTCATTTTGCAGGCTTGAAAGCGGTAGGCGAGTCTACTGAACAGCCATTACGTTATTACGAAAACAATGTATACGGTAGTTTGGTATTGTTTGAAACAATGACAAATGCGAATGTCAAGACGATAGTATTTAGCTCATCAGCAACAGTTTATGGTGATGCAAAAGTGGTTCCAGTTAACGAGAATGCTCCATTACAGGTGACTAACCCGTATGGCAGAACTAAATTAGTGATTGAGGATATTTTACGTGATTTAAAACAAGCAGATGACAGCTGGCGCATTGGCATCTTAAGATATTTTAATCCGATTGGTTCGCACGAAAGTGGCACTATTGGTGAAGATCCGAATGGTATTCCTAACAATTTGCTGCCTTATGTGTCGCAAGTTGCCGTTGGGCATTTAGAAAAGTTGAATGTGTTTGGCAATGATTATCCAACACATGATGGTACCGGCGTAAGAGATTATATCCATGTCATGGACTTAGCGAATGGGCATTTAGCTGCATTGCAATTTTTAGAAAATAATAATGAAATTATTACAGTTAATCTTGGTACTGGTATTGGTTATTCAGTTTTAGATGTTGTGAAGACCTTTAGTAAAGTTTCTAGTAGAGACGTTCCATATAAAATATTACCACGCAGGTTAGGCGATGTTGCAACTAATTATGCGGACACCAATTATGCAAAACAACTAATTGGCTGGGAAGCAAAGCGGGACTTAACAAGCATGTGTCAAGATGCTTGGCGCTGGCAGTCAAACAACCCCAAAGGTTATGTTTGACTTCAATGCTATAGATTTTATGTTGATTGAAATCTGTAACAATATTGCTTAATGTAATTGATCTATATCCGTAAAATCATCAGTTTCTAATGAATATTTTAAATCAGCGTCGAGATCTCTATCCAAGTTATCGCAGTCAGCAAATTCATCACCTGCAATATCTTCATACATTTGTTGTCGTAATTTAATTTTTTTACTTATCTTTGTTGATAGTGTGCTCATCATTTACCTGCCTCTCTGAATTAAATTAAAAATTTCTACATAGATAGAACAATAGATGCATAATGCATGCCAGAAAAAAAGAGACATTGATTCGCAATTTTAAAAGATTGGTAAATTAATTAAGGACCTGTTCTGTATGGTATTTTATGTTTTTTTAAATTATCTCCATATCTTTTTTACAGGAAAATATTTTTATTTGATTGTGATGACTTTTTAAATAAAAATGTTCGATTTTTGACAGTTGTTTGTATTTCTCTGCATGGTTTTTAGAATGTCAATTATTTTCATTGCAAACTAGAACGTTTTTTTAGCTTGCAAGTCTAAATTATTAGAAAATTAGTTTAAAAAGACTGAGAGAGTTTATGAAGCAAATATTGATAACATTTATTTTACTAGGGATGAGCGTAATGGCTAATGCGAGTTGTAACGATCTTTATAATCATCAATTTACAACCTTAAACGGTGAAAGTTTTGATTTGTGTAAATATCAAGATAAGCCAATTTTAGTCGTGAATACCGCGAGCAAATGTGGTTTTACCCCACAATTTGAGGGCCTTGAAGGCTTGTATGAGCAATACAAAGATCAAGGTTTGCTGGTAATTGGTTTTCCATCAAACGACTTTAAGCAAGAGCTCTCTGAAGATGCAAAAATAGGCGACTTCTGTAAAATGACCTATGGCGTAAAGTTTCCGATGATGTCAAAAAGTGCTGTAAGGGGTTCAGATGTTAACCCATTTTACAAACAGCTGATTGAGAAAACAGGTAAAGCGCCAAAATGGAATTTTTATAAATACGTAATAGCACCCAATGGTGAAAAAATAACGGTGTTCTCAAGTATTACGAAGCCAAATTCGAAAGACTTGCTGAAAGAAATTACACCACATTTAAACTAATTTACATTCGCAATAGTTAATTTGTAATATTTATTATTTACGCGGCTTCTTTTTCTGCTTGTTTTATTTTTTGTAAAATAATAGCAGATAACTCTTCTACTGAACGGCTAGTAGAGTCTGACCAGGTGATATTATGCTCGCGCATCATGTTTTCAGCGGTAGAGATTTCTTTACGACAGTTTTCCAATGATGCATATTTGCTATCTGGTCGCCGCTCACTTCGCACTGAGTGTAAGCGCTCTGGTTTAATTGTTAAACCAAATATTTTATTGGCATGTGGTAATAATGCCTCAGGCAGGGCGCCGCGATCAAAGTCCTCAGGGATTAATGGGTAGTTAGCTGCTTTTATTCCAAACTGCATTGCCAAATAAATACTAGTGGGTGTTTTACCACAACGTGATACGCCAACCAAAATGACATCCGCCTCATCAAAGCCCATATTTGTTTGGCCATCGTCATGGTTTAAGGTGTAGTTAATTGCTTCAATACGATCATGGTAACTTTGTCCCATGACACTATGGGCAATACCAGAGCCGAGTAGTGGCATTTGTTCAAGTTCTTCGCCTAAAGGATCAATAAAGTTAGTAAATAAGTCAATAAAATAGGCGTTAGTTTCTTTAAGTTTTTTACGTAGGGTATTATCGCCCAAAGACATAATAACAATAGGGCGAGCGCCAGTGTTAGCACCCGCAACTTCTATGGTCAACTGTGCGGATAATATTTTTTCCAAATTATCGATAAAAGGCATGCGGGTTGAGTTGAATTCCGTATTAGGAAAATGCTCTAATAACTTTCCCAAAGCGCCTGCTGTAATGCCAGTACTATCTGAAACGATAAATACTGCACGTTGTTGTTTGCTCATATTTTTTCAACTATTTTTTTGTAAGACGTTGCCAAGTAGAAATGACAGTATCTGGATTTAGTGAGACTGATTGAATCCCTTGCTCAATCAACCATTCTGCAAAATCTGCATGGTCTGAAGGACCTTGTCCACAAATACCTACATATTTATTATGTTTGTTGCAGGCTTCAATCGCCATTTTCAATAATACTTTTACAGCGTCATCGCGCTCATCAAACCCATCAGCTAATAGGCCGGAATCTCTATCCATGCCTAAAGTTAGTTGTGTTAAATCATTAGAGCCGATTGAAAAGCCGTCGAAGTGCTCTAAGAATTGGTCTGCAATTAAGGCATTTGATGGGATTTCACACATCATAATTAAACGTAAGCCATTTTCTCCACGTTTCAAGCCATTTTCAGCCATAATATCAATCACTGCTTTTGCTTCTGCGATGGTGCGTACAAAAGGAATCATCAGTTCAACATTGGTTAGACCTATTTCATCACGTACTTTCTTCATGGCTTGGCATTCCATGGCAAAACACTCCCTAAAACCTTCTTCTATATAGCGAGCTGCACCACGGAAACCGATCATTGGGTTTTCTTCATCTGGCTCGTAAATATCGCCACCGATGAGTTTTTTATATTCATTCGATTTAAAGTCAGAGGTACGTACGATGACTGGTTTTGGGTAAAATGCTGCCCCAATAGTCGCTACACCTTCAGTTATTTTGTCGATGTAGAACTGTTTAGGGCTGTCATAGCCACGCGCACGGCTTTTAATTGTTGACTGAATTGCAGCTGGCATTGCATCAATGTTTAAAATCGCTTTTGGATGGATACCCACCATGTTATTAATTACAAATTCTAAGCGAGCTAAACCAACACCATCATTTGGAATTTGTGAAAAGCCGAATGCCATGTCTGGACTGCCGACATTCATCATCATTTTGCATGGTGCTTTGCTTAACGCAGCATTAGTTTGTGTGTTAACTTCATATTTCATCTCACCGTGATAAACAAACCCTGATTCACCTTCAGCACAAGAAACAGTGACTACTTCACCTTCACGTAGTAAGTCTGTAGCATTCACTGAACCAACAATCGCTGGGATGCCAAGTTCACGAGCGATGATGGCAGCATGGCAAGTACGACCGCCACGATTAGTTACTAAAGCGCTTGCACGTTTCATGACAGGTTCCCAATTAGGGTCTGTCATATCAGCGACCAACACATCGCCTGGTTGTACTTCATGCATGTCTGCTGGATCAAGCACAATACGCACAGGACCAACACCAATTTTTTGGGTTACTGCACGGCCCACGACCACCGCTGTATTGTCGTGCTTTTCTAGTTTAAATGTTTCAGTAACATTAGCTTTTGATTCTTGTGATTTAACCGTTTCTGGGCGTGCTTGCAAAATGTACAATTTATCATCTAAGCCATTTTTACCCCACTCAATATCCATAGGGCAGCCATAATGATCTTCAATAATCATGGCATAGCGCGCTAATTCAAGAATATCTTCATCGTTTAGTGAATAGCGGTCAGCCTCTTTTGCATCAACCTCAACTATACTTGTTGATTTTCCTGCATGCGTAGCATCAGAAAATATCATTTTAATAAGTTTAGAGCCCATGGTGCGACGCACTATGGCAGGCTTGCCTTGTGCTAGTAATGGTTTATGCACATAAAACTCATCTGGATTAACTGAGCCTTGCACCACTGTTTCACCTAAGCCGTAGCTTGATGTGATGAATGCAACATCTTTAAAACCAGATTCAGTATCTATAGTAAACATAACACCAGCACAACCAATATCAGACCGGACCATTTGTTGAACACCGGCTGAAAGAGCAACATCGGCATGTACAAACCCTTTATGGACGCGGTATGCAATTGCACGATCATTATAAAGCGAAGCAAATACTTCTTTAATAGCATGGTTTATATTGTCTATACCGTGAATATTCAAGAAGCTTTCTTGTTGACCCGCGAATGAAGCATCAGGTAAGTCTTCGGCTGTAGCCGATGAACGCACAGCGAATGTCGTACCTTTGGCAGAGCTTTCTATTAATTTTGTATAGTTGATTGCAATGTCGGTTGTTAATGCAGCTGGGAAATCAGTCTCCATAATCCATTGTCGTATTTGCTCCCCACATTTTGCTAATGCCTGAGTGTCGTCTACATTAAGCGCGTTTAATTGTGCGTTTATTTTTTTATCTAAACCATTTTGTGCTAAGAATTCACGATAAGCATCTGCTGAGGTAGCAAAGCCAGTTGGAACGCGCACACCCTTGGCTTTTAATTGTGAAATCATTTCACCCAATGATGCATTTTTACCACCAACTGATGGCACGTCTGTGTTGCGTAGTTGTTCAAATGGAATTACATTGCTTGACATAAAGTTACCCCGTGCTGATTATTATTCTAAAATTTAGATTTTACTTTAAAAACGTATAATGAAAATGGTTTAAACTTGTTCCAACCCATTATGTCAAATTAGGGGTTTGTTGTCACGTTAAGATAAATGGTTTTATCAAGACTTTGCATACCTAGATGTCATTAGATTTATAAAAATTTACATAGCAATAATTAGGATGTATAAATAGATAAGAACAAAATATTTGAATCAATATGACAAAGCAATTTCCTAAAAAAAACATACACATCGCTACTTCAGCAAGACTACACATGGGTTTTTTCGACCTAAATGGCTCATCAGGCAGACGTTTTGGTAGTCTAGGGTTGAGTTTAAAACAACCTAATACTGCAATTGAGTTAGCGCATGGTGGTGAGTTGTTTAGTGAATTATTACCTGCATATATTGATAAAGCTAAACATACTATTCTTGCTTATACTGGTATTAAAGATGAAGTCAGTATTAAATCACATGCTGAAATTCCTCGGCATGCAGGTTTAGGTTCTGGTACACAAATGGCGTTGGCAGTTGGTGTAGGTATTAGTCGCTTATTTAATTTGAAATTAACACTAGAAGAAATCGCGTTAATCATTGGACGCGGTTTAAGGTCTGGCATTGGTATCGGCACATTCGCTTCAGGTGGGTTAGTGCTTGATGGTGGGCGAGGTAAAAATACTGAGATCCCGCCAATTATTGCTAGCCACCACTTTCCATCATCATGGCGAATTTTATTGATGTTGGATAACTCACATATAGGCATGCATGGAGCAGAAGAGAAAAAAGCATTCTCTGAATTAGAAGACGCTGATTTAGCATCGACTAAAGATATAAGTCACGCTATTTTAATGCAGGCATTGCCAGCATTAGCTGAAGAAAACTTAATTCAGTTTGGCCAAGCGATTGCAAAATTACAATCTTATACCGGTGATTATTTTGCACCTGTACAAAATGGTCGTTACGCAAGTGAGCAAGTTTCCCAAGTGCTTAATTATTTGATTGGTCAAGGGGTGTATTGTGTAGGACAAAGTTCTTGGGGCCCAACTGGCTTCGCTGTTTTTGAGAATCAAGAGCAAGCAGAACGCTATTGTTCAACACTACAACAAAAATTCCAACAAACTAATATTGATTGGGTAATTTGCGAAGCAAATAACAGTGGCGCAGTTTTTTAGATAAACAATGTTTAGTAAAATAGAAATATGGAATAAAACAACGGTTGTTTTTCAGTTTAATATCTTTCAAATTAGGCTAAAGTTTAGTTCAGTTTAATCAACAATTGAAATCATTTAGAAAAATAAGGGAGCTTTTTTAGGTATCTATGATGAAGAAAAAAAATATATTACATTTAATTACAGCGGCAAAAAATGCAAGCCCGTTCGACGTGAATATGGCTTATGACGGAGGTTATGACAATATCATGCCTTATACAAACGTCACTTTGGATGAAGTTGAAGCGTTAACTCAGGATGCTGTTTTTTCACGTAGTCCAAGTGGTATTCAAGCCGAGGCTTTGTTTTTTGGTGGCAGAGATATTCATTTAGCCCTTGAAATGCAAGAAAAAGCAAAAAGTGCGATGTTTAAGCCTTTTGAAGTGTCTACTTTTTCCGACCCTTCTGGTGCATTTACAACAGCTGGTGCAATGTTAGCAAAAATAGAAGCTTACTTTAAACTAAACAACCAAACACTTTCACAACAAACGCTAGGTATTTTTGGGGCTACAGGTACTGTAGGTTCAACTTCAGCGCTGATTGCAGCAAATGCTGGCGCTAAAGTATATTTGGTTGCCCACAACCAAATGGATAAAATGGAAGCTTATGCAGAAAAAATGCGACAAAAATATAATGTAGATTTGTCTGTAATTTTAGGCAATGATGATGCAAGTAAAAAAGTAGCCTTAGAGTTTTTTTCTGTTGCATTATGTGCCGCGCCAGCTGGTATTAGAGTGTTAGAAACTGCTCATTTTATTGATTCAAATACGTTGAAAGTGGTCGCCGATGTCAATGCCGTACCACCTTCAGGTATTGAAGGTGTTGATGCGCAAATGAATGGTGAGAAAATAGCTCAAACTGAAATTATTGGATTTGGTGCTTTAGCTATTGGGCAATTGAAATATGTAACACAGCATAAGTTACTTCAAAACATGATAGCAAATAATGTGCCTTTACATATCGAGTACCAAAAAGCCTATGAATGCGCATGTGCCAACGCAGAATAAAAGCACACTGCTTGTTGCAGGGGTTTCTAGTCGAATATTGGTGGAATCAGCAGTCAATGCAGGTTTTGATGTAATTGCTTTAGATACATTTGCTGATTGTGACACCAAAGAAATCGCAAAGCAGGTCGTTAAAATAGACAGTCAGCAAGGACAATTAAATAGTCAGGACTTAATAAGCGTTATTGATGACTTAGATTTAAGCGATATGCTCGGGTTTTGTTATGGTGCTGGATTTGAAATGCAACCGAACATATTGACCGAGATTAGTCAGCGGCTTCATCTATTTGGCAACAATGCAGATGTCGTTAGCCAATGTAAAGACCCACATTATTTTTTTGGTATTTGTAATGAATTAAAAATACCTTATCCTGAGGTTAGTTTTAAACCTCCAAAAATAAACGGAAACTGGCTAAAAAAAACAGTAGGGTGCAGTGGTGGTGCTGAAGTTAAGCAGTATCAAGTGAAACAAACTACTGCAAAAGAAGATGTTTATTATCAAAAGCACCAAGCAGGAACACCTGTATCATGTTTGTTCTTAGCAAAACAAAATAAGATAGAAATTGTTGGCTTTAATGAGCAATGGGTAGTAGATGCGACTAGGCATGACTATCGTTATTACGGTGCAATGAGTCATGCAGAAATTTCGCATGATGATAGACAGCTTTTTATTGCTAATATAGAGAGTTTATCGCCTAGATTGGGTTTGCGAGGTATTAATAGTTGTGATGCTATATTGCACAAAGGTAAAGTCAGTATATTAGAAATAAACCCACGCCTAAGCGCCACTATGGATCTTTATCCAACAAGGCAGGGTGGTTTGTTAGCTGCTCATTTATCGTGTTTTAAACAAAAGAATAAACAATCAGTAAGTGATGATTTATATGTGCCTGAAAATAAAGTACGAGCACATCAAGTGTATTACGCGGACAAAAAGCGCTATATAAATAGCAAAATATGGCCAGACTGGGCAAGTGATATACCATGCGAAGGTGCTGTGATTCTGCAAAATATGCCGATTTGTACGATAAAAGCTGAGGCCCAATCCTCAGCAGAAGTAAAAGCTTTACTTGCAAATAGAGTGAGCTCACTCTCCAGCAATTTATTAAATTAATTTGGATTTTATTCAGCACAATATGGAAAATAATAATCAAACCAGGATTAGTATTAATGCGCTCACGCAGCCTTTGGTGAATCGCTTGCTAGAAAATGCACCGGCGCTTAATTTGGCTGTTAGCCAGCATGCTTTAAGTGCAACTATTATTGACGGTGGCATCAATGTGACGGGTGGTTTAGAGGCCGGACGTCAAATTGCAGAAATATGTATGGGTGGTTTAGGTACAGTAAGTCTACAAAATAATACAACGTTTAAGAACTGGCCGTTGAGTGTAAAAGTACATGCTCAAAACCCAGTGATTTCGTGTTTAGGTAGTCAATATGCAGGATGGGCATTATCACATGATAAGTTCTTTTCATTAGGTAGTGGTCCTGCTCGTGCCATTGCGCAACGCGAAGATATTTATGCTGAACTAGGTTATAAAGACAATCACTTAAAAACGGTACTAGTCTTGGAAACTGACCAAGTGCCACCAGTTGAGGTGATTGAAAAAATAGCCAATGACACTAAAATTAAACCTGAAAATATATCATTAATTTTAACTCCAACTAAAAGTCTTGCTGGTGCTGTGCAAATTGTTGCACGCGTGTTGGAAGTGGCACTGCACAAATTACATACATTACATTTTCCTTTAGCTGCGCTAGTTGATGGGTACGGTATTGCACCAGTACCTGCGCCATCACCTGACTTTTTGACAGGGATGGGG
Organism: uncultured Methylophilaceae bacterium; assembly: GCA_964549145.1. Taxonomy (GTDB): domain Bacteria; phylum Pseudomonadota; class Gammaproteobacteria; order Burkholderiales; family Methylophilaceae. The sequence continues at coordinate 199 of CAZJUK010000065.1, read as the reverse complement.
AGAACCAATGACGCGATCTTATTTGGTGGGTTTGTGCATTTATACGTTAAGTCTAGTGATGAGGCTGCTGCTAAGTTAGCTAAAGAATTGCCAAGCAGTGCATCGAAGGATTACGGTCAGCCTTTCGCAGAGGTATTCAAGGCCGTTAATATGGATTTTTATAAGATTGATCCCTTATTATTTTCACCAGCAAAAGTGG
>CAZJUK010000064.1:0-10561 GCA_964549145.1 uncultured Methylophilaceae bacterium | reverse complement strand
CTATAATTTTCATTAACTTTAGGGAGGTTCCAATGGATTTAACTCTTATAATTCAATTAATTAGTGGTGCTGTTGGCGGTAACTTGGCTGGTGGTTTAATGAAAAAAGCAAGCCTTGGCACTTTACTCAACTCAGTTGTTGGTATTTTAGGTGGCGGCTTAGGTGGTCAGATACTTGGCATGTTAGGCCTAGGCGGAGCAGCTGCAGCGGGTGCTGGCGGTATGGATATTTCTAGTATCATTAGTCAAATTGCTAGCGGTGGTGTTGGTGGCGGTGTTTTACTCGCGATCCTAGGTTTAGTTAAAAATGCGATGGCAAAATAAGTAACCTTTGCTAATCAACCTACTCTTTGTTTATGTTTTAGAGTAGGGTTTTTTAAAATATATAGGACTTTAAGTAATATGGGCTATGTGAGTACAGAGTCATAAATTTTAATAATGAAAATTCTTGCAGTTTCAGCTTATTTTGCATTCTTAATAAGCTTTAATCATCAAGCAGAAGCTTACCAAAGCGTAAGCAATGTGCGTGGTGAAACTATTGTTTTTTTTGACGAAGAAAACCTTGCTGCGCAAAACACTAAAAGTCAGAACTGGGAAAGCAAGACGCAAGAAATTTTATTCAGCGCTATGAGTTTACAAGGCATTAAATATAAATATGGTGGCAACACGCCAGAAACAGGCTTTGATTGCAGTGGTTTTGTAAAGTATGTGTTTCATGAAGCTGCTAATGTAAACTTGCCAAGAACAACTCTCGCCATTAGCAAAATGGGATATCTTATACAAAAAGATCAACTACAACCAGGCGATTTAGTGTTTTTTAATACTTTAAGAACGTCTTATTCACATGTGGGTATTTATGTGGGTGATCAAAAGTTTATTCATTCCCCAAGATCCGGTAGTAGCGTGCGTATTGAAAAAATGAATACCCAGTATTGGAAAAAACGTTATGACGGCGCTCAGCGCTTAGACCAAGAAGTTATCAGCCTAAATTAATACCTTTGATTTTTGGTCAATCGCTAAATAATCGAATTTAGAAGATCAGTCTTTATCCTAGCTACGCCCTAAAATCATGATATAAAGACTCCTGACACACCTAAAAGTTAAACAAAATTTTACATCACAGGGTATGAAATTAACTTGAAATAGCGCAAAATGAACCAATTGTAAAACTGATGACTCTCAAGTAGAGTAATAACCAATACAACGTTTATTTAAAAGGCAACGTATGCAATCAATATTCAAAAAATTTAGTTTAATAATTAGCGGTATTTTAATCGGGTTATTAGTGAGTGTTAACTTTTCAGTGTTAGCTGAAAAACTAAACCGCAATGAACTACCAATTGATGATTTACGTGTTTTTGCTGAAGTCTTTGGGAAAGTTAAAAGTGACTACGTTGAACCAATTGAAGACAAAAAACTGATCAACGAAGCACTGACTGGTATGTTGCAAGGCTTAGACCCACATTCAGCTTATTTTGATGCGGATGATTACAAAGATTTACAAGCCGGTACGCAGGGTGAATTTGGTGGTTTAGGTATTGAAGTTTCGATGGAAGACGGCTTAGTTAAAGTGGTATCGCCCATTGAAGATAGTCCTGCCTATAAAGTCGGTCTAAAACCTGGCGACCTCATCATGAAGCTAGATGATAAACAAGTACGTGGCATGACGTTAAATGACGCAGTTAAAATTATGCGTGGAAAACCAGGCTCAGATATCGTCTTATCTGTATTACGTAAAAATGAAGCTAAACCACTGAGCTTTACTATTACTAGAGATATCATCAAATCTAAAAGTGTTAAAAACAAATACATTGAAAAAGACTATGGCTACGTGCGTATTACGCAATTTCAAGAGCATACCGGTGAAGATTTAGCTAAAGCACTTATTTCATTACAAGCCGAAAATAAAGGCCCATTCAAAGGCTTGGTGCTAGATTTACGTAACAATCCAGGTGGTTTATTAGATGTAGCGGTAGGGGTTTCTGCAGCATTTTTACCTAAAGATAAATTGGTTGTGTATACCGAAGGTAGAGTTGCTGATTCGAAAATGAGTTTAAAAGCGACACCGCGTGATTATGCACGTAGAGGCCAACCTGACTATTTAAGAAACATCCCAGAAGACTATAAAACAACACCGATAGTCGTACTAGTTAATGACGGCTCTGCTTCAGCTTCAGAGATTGTAGCTGGCGCATTACAAGATCATAAACGTGCAACGGTAATGGGTGTAACTAGCTTCGGTAAAGGTTCTGTTCAAACGATTTTACCGTTAAATAATGGTAGTGCAATTAAATTAACGACTGCTCGCTATTTCACACCAAATGGTCGCTCTATTCAGGCTAAAGGCATTGTGCCTGATATTAACGTTGAAGATGGCTTCGACCATTCGGCAGTCATTCATGAGTCAGATTTAACTGGTCACTTATCTAATCCTAAAGCAGGCGAAAAAAACGAGCCTGTGGAAAAATTAGATAAGGAAGTAGAAGCGGCTAAAAAAGTAGCTGCTGACAAACTTAACGAGAAAAAATATGCCGAGCAAAAAGGGCCTATTGAACCAGCATCAAAAGATGACTTTCAATTTGTACAAGCGATGAATTTCCTTAAAGGCTTACCAGTTGAAGCTACACCAATTAAGAAAGAAGACGTAGCAGCTAAGTAATATGTTCAGACAAATCAGCCTACTTAATATTGCTTTGTTAGCAAACATTAAGTGGGGGTTTTAACACGCTAATTTTAGCTATGTCCATCAGGTTTAATGGCACTTAGATTTAAAAAATAAATAGGCTTTAAGAATTCATATCGTTTAAAATTATTATATGTTAACTGATCAATTTATTACCACTTTTGACCGTGGATTGCGAACACTATTAGCTAAGGCTCAGGCACATCGCATGCGCCCAGATGTAGATCAAGCTGAAGCCGATCTTAGTGAGGCAGAAAAAAAACAAGCAGCAGCATTTATGCGAGTCAATCACGTAGGTGAGGTTTGTGCGCAAGCGTTATACAGCGGCCAAGCGCTGACTTCACGTAATGAAAATATTATTAATGCACTTAAAGAAGCGGCGGAAGAAGAAACAGATCATCTTGCGTGGTGCGAGCAACGCATTAGTGAGTTGGGCGGTAGAAAAAGCTTACTTAACCCAATATGGTATGCAGGGAGCTTTACATTGGGGGCAATCGCTGGTGCGGTAGGTGACAAATGGAACTTAGGATTTCTGGCAGAAACAGAGCATCAAGTAAGTGTGCATTTATCTAGCCATTTACAACAATTATCAACTGAAGACACTAAAACAAGATCGATTATTGAACAGATGTATCAAGATGAAACAGCACACGCTGAGGAAGCAAAGGCATTAGGTGCAATAGAATTGCCAGCAGGAATTAAAGGCACCATGAGACTAGCCTCAAAAGTAATGACCAAAACAGCTTATTACGTTTAACGGATATAAAATGCAAAATTTTAAAGAAATATTAGAAAGCTTAGATAGTGTAGAAGCGCTAGAGAAAATTGAGTTATTTAATGACGATGGCAAGGCCGCTGGTACAATAGACAATAAGCCTGGTACACAAGGTTCTTTAAAAGTTTATTTTCATCTATATAATTTATTCAATAGCATTAGCATTGAGGCTGCTAAGGAAGGCGTTTCACTTTTTTCTGAACATTCCGAAGATGCGACCGACAACCCAGGAAAACACCCTAATATCGATCGCTTACTTGAAATCATTGAGCATAAAAAACCACTGAGCATGAAAGTAACTCTGGCTTAACTGTCACTAAGTAAAATCTACCTAGTTAAAACTAGCTTGAACGATAGTAGAACTTAGCCTTTAAGCAACTTTGCGATTGGTGGATGGTAAATAAGCTCTAACAAATGACCAACCGAATCCAAGCAATAAAAACCACGTGAACCATCTCGATGTGACGTTGGCGCTTCTGTAATACGTACACCTTGCTCAACAAAATAAGCATACCAATCATCCACAGCCTGCTCGCTCGATAATACAAAACCAATATGGTCTAAGCGTTGCTGTGCTTGTGGTGTGTAATCAACGCGATGAAATGCAAAAACATCACCATGGTTAGTCAGGTAAACATTATCAGGGTCTGGTTGCCATTCAATTTCCATGCCCATAATTCGCGTATAGAAATCAAGCGCCATGTCCAAGTCTTGTATAAATAAAGCTACATGGCGAATACCCACCATACCTTTGGGTTTTGTTAAACTCATTTCAAGTAATCCGTCGCTGGTTTAATTTCATAGTCGTGTGTAATTTCAACACTCTGATTCAACATAATCGAGGCAGAACAATATTTCTCGGCGGATAATTTAATCGCACGAGCTACTTGCGCCTCGTTTAAATCGCTCCCTGTCACAACAAAATGCACATGAATCTTGGTAAATACTCTAGGTATCTTGTCAGTACGTTCAGCTTGAATGTCAGCTACACAATCGAGGATAGGTTGGCGAGATTTTTTAAGGATAGTGACCACATCAAATGACGTACAGGCGCCCATGCCGATCAACAGCATTTCCATTGGTCGCATACCAATGTTTCGACCACCATTTTTTGGCGCACCATCTAATACGACGGCATGTCCAGTTTCTGATTCGCCCACGAAAGCGACTCCCTCAACCCACTTAATCCTTACTTTCACCCACCATTACTCCCAATCAATATTGCTGAAGTAAGCAATATTTTATTTGACGTCCAGTAATTCCACATCAAATATTAATGTAGCATCTGGTGGAATGACGCCACCTGCACCGCGAGCGCCGTATCCCATTTCCGAAGGGATAATCAATGTACGTTTACCACCAATTTTCATACCCATCACACCGCGGTCCCAGCCTTCAATTACTTGCCCTGCACCTAAATCAAACTGAAAAGGATCATTACGATCTAGTGAACTATCAAATTTTTCACCTTTTTTATCTTCTGCATTTTCATCATATAACCAACCTGTGTAATGCACAGTCACTTTAAAACCAATTTCAGCTTCACGTCCCTCACCAACAGTAGAGTCGTTTTTTATTAATTCCGTTACGCTTTGAATCATTTCAATAGTTTCCTTATTGTTGGCAGAGCTGCCCGTTTCAGCTTGGCATGCACTTAGTGTTAATAGCCCAACCATGCTGATAATAATATTAAGTTTTTTCATGTCTTTTATTTGTGTGGATGTGAGCCGATATGATAACGTAAAACTTATTAAGTTCCATGTTCAACATTTAATTATGGTTGTTCATACACCCAGTTAATAAGTGCATCTTGTGCTTTTTTACTTGATGATGCTTTTACATCATTAACCAGCATAACTACCACATGCCTACGATTTTTAGCATCCAGCACATAACCTGCAATCGCTTTAACGCTATTAATTGAGCCTGTTTTCATATGTGCTCTAGCACTCACAGGTGTTTTTCTTAAGCGTTTATACAAGGTTCCATCTAAAGATAAGATTGGCAATGAAGATATCAATTCTGACATCGTTGGGCCTTTAAAGGCATCAATCAACATCTGCCCTAAATCATTTGCGCTAACACGTTCAACACGTGACAAGCCTGAGCCATTTTCAATAACGAAACTTTCTGTATTTCTGCCTTTATCTGCCAGCCAAGACTTAATTGCTAACATCCCACGCATCTCACTTGCAGGCTCATCATGGTGTTCTGCAGCTATCGTTAATAACAACTGCCTAGCCATCACGTTATTACTCCATTTGTTGATATCACGAATGACATTAGCCAAAGGCTTAGAGCCCTGTACCAACAACTTAACAACTTGGATTGGCATCTCCTCTTGAACGCGAAGCTTACCGTTAAAGGTACCGCCTAATTCACCCCATAACTTTTTGAACATAAAAAAAGCATATTGCTCATCATCAAATAAGCTGAGCTCAAGATACCGCTCACCACAACGTGTTGAAAAAGATCCAGCAAAAGTCACTACTGCTTTTGCACTAGATACATTAACGTCATAATCGAAACGGTTTCGCCAGCTACCACAGTAGCCTTTGGTTAACTTCATGTTGTTGATGATTTCGACTTCCGGGAGTTCAACCTCCTGTGAAACAACCACCGTATCATCGTTTTCAGTGAACTTAAAACTCGTATGTCTTCCATTGACTAAAAAAGCACTTGGCAAAGCGTTATAAGAGCGCCATTTTTCATTATCAAACACCTTATGACTAGTCACACTATTAGAAAAGTAACTTTTATCAATAATGAAATCACCTTTGATTTCATTTAACCCCTGCTGTCTCAAACTTAATAGTAAGCGCCTAAACTCAGCCTCTTTAAAACTAGGGTCGCCGTATCCTTTAATGATCAAGTTACCTTCCAAAGTGCCGTTCTCCAATACGGCATCTCTATAAACCTCAGTTTTCCATCGAAAATTTGGTTTTAATAGTTCTAATGCTGCGTAGGTCGTGACCAACTTCATCACGGATGCAGGGTTCATCCGTTTCTCAGCATTGACAGCAAGCGCGGGCTGGCTACTATGAACACCTTGTACAAATATAGCTGCGCTAGCTTCAGGAATACCTGCTTTTTTTAATTCTTTCGCTACAGAAACTGGTAATGCTGCACTAGCAATACCAGTTAAAAATAATAAACTGGCCAGACTTAAGAATACTAATATTTTTCTCATAATGCCTTTTCAACTGCGTTGTAAGTAGCTTGTATCATTAAATCAATTTCCGCCTCACGGATAACATAAGGTGGCATAAAATAAACCGTATTACCAATAGGTCTAATAAGCAAACCTGCATCAAGCGCATAGGCATAACACCTTTGAGCAAACATTGGGTTTTTCGTATCCACATCAAATGCAAAAATCATACCTTGATGCCGCAGGTGAATGATTGGCAGGTCAGTAAGTACTTGCATTTTATTGATAATATATTCGCTTTTTTGCTCATTCTTATTTAACATATCCTCTGTTTCAAATAATCTCAAGGTTGCTAATGCAGCGCTACACGCTAATGGGTTGCCTGTGTAGCTATGGCTGTGCAAAAAACCGCGTGATGTTGCATCATGGTAAAACGCATCATAAACTTCATCCGTCGTCAGCACCGCTGATAAAGGTAAGTAACCACCAGTAATCCCTTTAGATAAACTGATAAAATCAGACGTAATGTTTGCATGCTCACAAGCAAACATTTTACCTGTGCGGCCAAACCCAACGGCAATTTCATCTGCAATTAAATGTACTTGGTATTGTGTGCATATTTCACGAACACGTTGCAAATAAATAGGATGGTACATACCCATACCACCAGCGCATTGCACTAAAGGCTCCAGAATAAAAGCGGCTAAAGTTTGATGGTTTTCTGCGATATATTCTTCTAGTACCTGTGCGCAACGTAATGCATATTGCTCTGATGTTTCGCCAGACTCAGCCAATCTAAAATCAGGGCTTGGCATTTGTGCCGACTGCATGAGCAAAGCAGCGTATGTATCTTTAAAAATCGCAACATCCGTTACACTAAGAGCACCTACTGTTTCGCCGTGATAACTATTCTGCAGGCTGATAAAATTAGTCTTTTTTGAGTGCCCTTTATTGCGCCAGTAATGAAAACTCATTTTCAATGCGATTTCTGTCGCACTGGCACCATCACTCGCGTAAAAAGCATGTCCTAAGCCTGTCAGCTGGGCAAGCTTTTCTGATAATTCTACTACAGGCTCATGAGTAAAGCCGGCAAGCATCACATGCTCTAATTGGTCTAGTTGATTCTTAATCGCTGATTTAATCTGCGGATGATTATGCCCAAATAAATTAACCCACCACGAGCTAATACCATCTAAATAACGATTATTTGAATTATCTGACAACCAAACACCATCACCATGGCTAATAGGAATAAGTGGAAACTGCTCATGCTGCTTCATTTGTGTGCAAGGATGCCAAACAGCCTTCAAGCTTCTGTTAAGTAGGTCGTTATTTTTCATTGGCTAAATTGTACGTGCTTTTGTAAAAAATAGTTTAATAAGGCTGTCTCAGGATATGTTAGCTTACATTGTTAATCAATCTATTAATCCAGCAATATATAAGCAGCTTATTTTATAAAATATGAAACTTACGTTTGAGTGCCAATGGAAATACTAAATCTTTTATCAAATCTAGATGGAGAAATCGCAGGCTTTATAGCCGCCCACGGTAATTTAGTCTATTTATTATTATTCGGCATTGTGTTCTTAGAAATCAGCACTTTCCCTTTATTTTTTCTGCCTGGCAACCCATTAATTTTCATCGCAGGATCATTTTGTAGCACGGGTTCGCTTAACTTATATTTAACCATGCTTACTTTGGGTAGTGCTATTACTTTAGGCAACTTAGTCAGTTACCAAATTGGTAAAGCATTTGGACACAAAATCAGCAGTAACAATTCGCGTTGGGCAAACAAAAATGCACTCGACAAAACACATAAGTTCTATGATAAATATGGGCAGTTCACGCTCATGGTTTCACCCTACATCGCAATGGTTAGAACATTTGCCCCTCTACTCGCTGGCGTGACTGAAATGCCATATAGAAAATATCTACTTGCATCGACCATTGGTGCGGTTTTATGGGTAGTAGGGTTAGTGTTGGCTGGGTACTACTTCAGCAGTTTTAGCTTTATTAAAGAACACATGGCAAGCATTATATTAGCTGGCCTAGTTGTTGGTTTGTGTTTTGTGACTTATGGAATTTTAAGATCTAAGAAGAAATTAACGTAAGCAACATAAATCAAGGCTTAAGCTATTTAAACTTAATAACTAATTAAACTTTCTTAACAAATTTAGATTTGAGTTTCATTGCGCCAATACCTGATATTTTGCAATCAACATCATGATCGCCATCGACTAATCGGATATTTTTTACTTTAGTACCTACTTTAACCACAGATGAAGAACCTTTGACTTTTAAATCTTTAATGACTGTAATCGTATCACCATCGTTCAAAGCATTCCCGTTCGCATCTTTAATGACGTTTTGTTCTTCCTGTTTAGCTGCATATTCTTTAGTCCATTCATTTGCGCATTCTGGACACATTAAAAAACCAGCATCTTCATACGTAAAGCTAGAATTACATTGTGGACAATTAGGTAAATTGCTCATTTAAAATTTCTTTAATTAGGTCGTTTTAAAGTTAAGGTGCTGGGTTCATCATTGCTAGATGTAATTGCTCAATTTCCTTCAATACATCATCTGATAATTTAATCTGATAAGCAGCAACATTTTCTTCCAGTTGTTTCATTGTTGTTGCACCAATAATGGTGCTAGTTACAAACCAACGGTGATAGACAAAACTCAAGGCTAACTGTGTCGGTGTCAGGTTATTCGCACGTGCTAGTTCAGCATAGCACTTAAGCGCTGCCGTTACCGCTGGCTTTTTGTAGCGTGCAGCGTAAGCAGGAAAAAGTGTGGCACGTCCTACTATGTTTGGATCTTCTATATATTTAGCTGTCAAATGCCCAAAAGCCAATGGCGAATAAGCCAGTAAACTTACATTCTCTCGATATAACACTTCTGCCATACCAAACTCCATGCCGCGTGAAATCAAGTTATAACAGTTCTGCAGGGTTGCAACACGTGGCAAATCTTTTTCTTTAGCAATGCGCAAAAACTCCATCACACCCCAAGGCTGCTCATTACTAATACCTACGGCGCGTATTTTCCCTTCTTGCACTAATTCAGCTAACACTTCCAATTGTTCTTGAATCGACACCCATTGTTTTTCAATGCCGTTTTCAAATTCATCATCCGGGTCAAATTGATAGCCACCAAACATTGGTACATTTCGCTCTGGCCAATGCAATTGATACACATCAATGTAATCTGTTTGCAGCCGCCTTAAAGAATCATGCAGTGCAGCACGAATGTTCTCTCTATCCAAATGAGATGGTCCGCCACGAATCCAATTAATACCACGTCGCGGACCGGCTACTTTACTACCTAGAATAATTTTATCGCGGGCTTGGCGTTTTAACCACGGACCTATCATCGACTCAGTGCGAGTAAAGGTCTCAGCCTTAGGCGGCACAGGGTACATTTCAGCAGTATCAATAAAGTTAATGCCTTGGCTTAATGCATAATCTAATTGTTGGTTCGCATTTTCTTGTGTATTTTGGTCACCATAGGTCATAGTGCCTAAACACACTTTTGACACTTCAAGCTCAGTACACCCTAATTTTGTATAGTCCATATTTTTCAATATCTTTTGTTTTTAAGTCTCTAAGCCCATCACCATCAACTAATGAAGAATCTTTGGGCGCTCAAGCTCTAATGTAATTTTAGAGGAGAGTTTGCTACCAATACCCCAATTCGCTGCTTTAGAAGATAACTGCAACATATTGCAGACGGCAATAATAAGCGCCTGATTTAAATTAATGCACACCATCATGCCTTCAATGCATTTGATATTCAAATACTGCACATCGTCATTTAACAACTCAATATTAGTCGCTAAAAGCACGCCTTCGTTCCTTACTTCCTTACGTGGCTGATATTCTGTTTTAAAATCCATTTTTTCTAATGTATCAACTGCTTTAACTTCTTTTTTAAATTGTTCTACTGCC
>CAZJUK010000063.1:0-10752 GCA_964549145.1 uncultured Methylophilaceae bacterium | reverse complement strand
CACAGGTGATATTCAATTAACACTCGCACAAAAAATTCCCGTCACAGGCGCTATCATCGTCACTACACCACAAGATATAGCTTTGCTAGATGCGCGAAAAGGCTTGAAAATGTTTGAAAAAGTTGGCATTCCTATTTTAGGTATAGTTGAAAACATGAGTACGCATATTTGTTCAAACTGCAATCATGAAGAACCTATTTTCGGAAGTGGTGGCGGTGCATCAATGAGTAAAGATTATAATATTGATTTGCTTGGCAGTCTTCCGCTAGATATCAAAATCCGCCAGCAAACTGATAATGGGAAACCGACTGTTGTTTCAGAGCCTAACGGAAAAATTGCTAATATTTATAAAGAAATAGCACGTAAAACAGCAATTACCATTGCCAATGCGGGGTTAGACCACAGTAGCAAATTCCCAAGCATTGTGATTCAAAACACATAATAATTTTAAACTAAGCGGTACCTAGCCCAACAATAATTACTTCACTATTGAAGTAATTATTGTTGGTTTTTTTGTTTGTCCAATATAGAGTGCTTGAATGCTTTGAATTAGATTCTCGGAAAGAGACTTTGCACATTTCAAATAAACTTTTTGAAGGCCACCGTAACCCATTTCATTATATTTCTTGGCAACCTCTTCATCCGTTTTATCGGCAGGCACACCTAAATATAAACAAACATTATCACCCTCTAGGGCAAATATAGGCGCATCCCAAAAGAACTGCGCGGCACCTATCTTAGGCGGTTTTAAATAAAAGCAATCATAACCTTCTTTGGCAACAAACCCTTTACGTCTGCGCTTCCATTCAATCAACCCGCTGCCCGGTCGTGCCAGACTCACCCCATAATCACAATAGTCATATTCATGCTTAATGGCAGATTCTAGTGCTAAATGTAAGTTAATTGAGTTAACTTCACCCCATTGTGAATAATCAGAAAATATATTCTCAGTATAACCAAGGCGATTAACATGCCAGTATGACTTACCTTTTCTCACATACTGATTGCTCAAATGACAACCTATTTCTATATCACTTTCTAGTAGTACATCTAATCGCCCGTAGTCACTGAGAGCCAAGTTGATAACTGCATCAGCACCAAGTTGGTGTGCACCCATGTCATGTCGTGCGTTGGCGTAAGGTTCAAGCATAGATTCGTTAATGAAAGTAATTTTCTGCTTATTCTTAACTTGTTCATATCGATATTGAGGCAACTTTTTATTGATAGAACGCCTTAAGCTTTTTGAGTAAGTAGCCATGACGTCTTCAATAGGTCGACCCAACTTAACAATGGTTGTCAGACAAAGTGGTACACGTAAAGCACCTAATGTTGGAAATTCAGAAACGAGTACTTGTTGGTCGGTAGGCTTCAGATTTGGATTGAATATATTTGAATGCGAGCTCTCTAAGCGATCCAAGCCATCTCTTTTTTCTGCACCTAACAGAGACTTAATTGCGGGAATAGATTGTTCACGTCCATTAAACTCTATAGGGTGTAGATTACTTTCATTTAAATAAAATATAGTTTTTTTATATTGCCAAAAACATAAGCTTTTACGAAACTGATCTACTCTCTGTCTAAAATCTCTAACCTCGTATTTAAAACTTGGCCAAATAATTGTTTTTATTTTCCGGTTCATAGCATTCCATTTGAATCTGTGTAAAAGTACATGATGTGTGTTTTTGCTTCATTTGTTAATTATAGTAATACGCAAAGTCAAATATATTTATATTGAGATAAATAAATGATCAAAATTATTTAACTACTATTCACTACATACTTCTTAGCAAACTGCTCTTTTGAGGATGTTGCAACGGGCTCTTATAATGAATCGGCAGGTGCCGACACGGATGTTAACAAAACTTTAATAATTGCAAAAGTACAAAACATACCAACAATAATTGTATTTGGGGTGAATTGGTGCTCTGATTGCCAAGCATCAAGCAAAGCAATAGAAACTGGCAAAGATGCCAGAAAAGTTGCAGATAATTTTAAAGTAGTTAGAGTCAACGTAGGTAACTTTGATGCAAACCTAGACATCGCTAGACAATATCTGTTGGCATACTGGGCTTTGCTGCGATTTCTTCGGATAGCAATATTCTTTATGTATCATAGCCAGGTCAATTATCTAAAATTAGAGAAGCTGGGGAACTATATAATTTTTTTACGGCATCAAGTCAAAAAGCTTTAATACCAACATCATAAATACTAATTTTTTGCCTACTAGCTATTCAAACTAATTAAGTTTTACACCAAAACAATACACGTCAGCACCATTACACCCTGTAATTGAGGCAGCTGGAATACTTTCTCCATTACGCCAATTATCAACAGCATCTTGCTTACCTGAGCCTGTTACAAGAAACATCACTTCCTTTGCGTTATTTAAACGATGTTGACTAATAGTAATACGTTCCGCTGGTGGTTTAGGTGCATCAAATACAGGGACAGCATCTGCACTATTATCTACAGTTTGGTTAGGAAACAAACTAGCAGTATGGCCATCCTCGCCTAAACCCAGCAATACCAAATCAAAAGCACGTACACCGACAAGTGTTTCTGCATAAGCTTTTGCACCTTCAATATTACCAAGTTCAGCAGGAATATCATGTATTTGTTCTTCGGGAATGTCGACATGATTTAACCACACGTCCCTAGCCATTTTGCTATTTCTTTCAGCATGGTCACTTGGCAAACAGCGATCATCATTATGATAAACATGCCAATTACTCCAATCAGCCGTTTGTTGACCTAATAAGTCATAAACGGCTTTTGGCGTGCTGCCACCTGCGAGTACAACCAAAAACTGCCCATCTTTTGCAATGGCTTCATTTGCTGCTTGTAATATACGTTGAAGGGCTACTTGATTAATTTCTTTTTGCGAGTTAAAGCTGTGCCATCGTGTGGCGGATTGCATTGTCATTGAGGGAAACCTAGAGTAAATGTTAGTTGATGGTGCTGATTTTGATATAATTATACTTGTTCTTAAATAAATATCGGCAAAAAATGACTAAACTTAATGATTCATGCACTTTAGTGCTATTTGGTGCAAGTGGCAATTTGTCTCGTGTAAAGCTTTTACCTGGTTTATTTCGCTTACACTCTCTAGGTAGACTTGCAGATGACATGAAAGTTCTATCTGTTGGCCGTCAACATATCGCTCGCGAGGATTGGCATACAGAAATTAAAACTATGTTAGATGCCAAATTTAAAGATGGATACGACCAAAAGCTCTATGAAAGTTTTTTAGCACGTAACTTTTACCAAGCGAATCCGCCAGATGACGCTGATGCATTTAAAAAATTAAGCGCCACTTTGAGTGATGAATTAATTTTTTCACAAAACCTGGCTTACTTTTTAAGTGTTCGCCCAACTGATTTTGCGACGATTGTTGAAAGGCTCGCTGGAGTTGGCTTAGTCGACGAGAGCAAATATTGGCGACGCGTATTGGTTGAAAAACCATTCGGTACCAATTTAGCTGGTGCACAAGATTTACAGGCTAAATTAACCAAGTACTTAAAGGAAAGCCAAATTTACCGTATTGATCATTATTTAGGTAAGTCTGCCATCCAAAATATAATGCTCACAAGATTTACAAATGCGATGCTAAGCCCAATTTGGAACAATGAACATATCGACCACATTCAAATTACAAATAATGAAATTTTAGGTGTCGGTGAACGTACAAAATTCTACGATGCTACTGGCGCTTTACGTGATATGTTCCAAAGCCATATGCTGCAAACATTAGCACTAGCTACAATGGAAGCACCAAAAGATTTAACACCTGAAAACATTCGTGCTGAAAAAATCAAACTATTACAATCCATTCGCCCAATAGATGTAAAGAATATTGAACAACAAGCATTTCGTGCACAATATGCTGAAGGTCGGGTTTGTATTGCAGACGGTCATGGTGAAAATGTTCACGGCTATGTGGAAGAACTAGAACGTGATGGTATGCCACCGAGCAGCACTGAAACCTATGCTGCAGTTAAACTCTATATCGATAATGATCGCTGGAAAGGCGTTCCTTTTTATGTACGTACTGCCAAACGTATGCATCAAGGTAATGTAGCAGTATCAGTGCGTTTCAAAAAAGCACCGATGCAGCTTAATGAAAACCAACATCAAAACTGGTTAATCATGAACATTCAACCTCGTGAGTGTTTGAAAATGGAAATTGAATCAAAAGTACCAGGTTTGGATATTGAAACACGGACACTTAGCATGGACTTGCCTCAGCGTATTCAAGGCGATGAATCGATTGATTCTTATGAAACCTTACTGCTTAATTTAATTGAGGGTGATGCTTCTCAATATCTGCATATTGACGAGGTAGAAGCACAGTGGAAATTGGTCGACCCTATTGTTAAAGCATGGGCTGAAGATAAATCTCCAGTCGTGCAATACCGCGCTGGCAATCGTGACCCAGTAGAATCAAAAGTGATTTTCGATCATGAAGACCAATTCTGGCGCTACAGCATTGAATTAGGTGGCGATGAGCAGCATTAATTCATAAAATAAAAATAACGTTAAAAATAGAATGAAATTATTGTTATTATTTCAATAGTTTTAAAGCGGAGTCAAAGCTTCGCTTTTTCATCATAATTACATAAGTAGAAATTACTGGGCAAAAAATGAGTATAAAATCAGATAACTGGATACGAAAAATGGCGGAACAACATGGCATGATTGAGCCGTTTGAGCCCAACCAAGTCAAATCAAATGCAGCAGGTGAACGCTTAGTGTCATATGGCACCTCAAGTTATGGCTACGATATTCGTTGCTCTAGAGAATTCAAGTTATTCACAAACTTGAATAGCACTATCGTCGACCCAAAAAACTTTGACCCAAACTCTTTTGTTGAAGTAGAAGAGGATTTTTGTATCATCCCACCTAACTCATTCGCATTAGCGCGCACTGTGGAGTACTTTCGTATTCCACGAAATGTATTAACAGTTTGCTTAGGCAAAAGCACTTATGCACGTTGCGGCATTATCGTGAACGTCACCCCGTTTGAGCCAGAGTGGGAAGGTTATGTGACATTAGAATTTAGCAATACCACACCATTGCCGGCGAAAATATATGCCAATGAAGGCTGTGCACAAGTATTATTCTTTGAAGCAGATGATGATGATGTATGTGAAACGAGTTACAAAGATCGTGGTGGAAAATATCAAGGACAAGTAGGCGTCACCCTACCAAAAACCTAACAATAAAACTTAGGCCAAACAATGAAATTTAAGTTTCCTGTCGTCATTATTGATGAAGATTTTCGTACTGACAACTCGTCAGGCTTTGGTATTCGCGTACTCGCAGATGCGATTGAAGCAGAGGGTGTTGAGGTTATCGGTGTAACTAGCTATGGTGATGTAGCTTCATTCGCGCAACAACAAAGTCGTGCTTCTGCTTTTATACTCTCAATTGATGATGAAGAAATAGTAGAAGAAAAACCAGAAGCCATTGAGGCTTTGCGTGTATTTGTAGAAGAAATTCGCTATCGCAATGACGATATTCCTATTTTTTTACATGGTGAAACGCGTACCTCCCGCCATATTCCTAACGATGTATTGCGGGAATTACATGGGTTTATTCACATGTATGAAGATACACCAGAATTTATTGCACGTATGATTTTGCGCGAAGCAAAGACTTATTTAGATAGTCGAACACCTCCGTTTTTTAAAGCGTTAACGCAATATGCAGCCGATGGTTCATACTCTTGGCATTGTCCTGGACATTCTGGTGGTGTAGCGTTTTTAAAATCTCCTGTTGGACAAATGTTTCACCAGTTTTTTGGTGAAAATATGTTACGTGCTGACGTATGTAACGCGGTTGATGAGCTAGGCCAATTACTCGATCACACCGGTCCAATTGGCGCATCAGAGCGCAATGCAGCACGTATCTTTAATTGCGATCATTTATATTTTGTCACAAATGGCACTTCAACATCAAACAAAATTGTTTGGAATTCAACTGTTGCACCAGGTGATGTTGTCGTGGTCGATCGCAACTGTCACAAGTCTGTATTACACGCCATTATTATGACTGGTGCCATCCCTGTTTTCCTAATGCCAACACGTAATCATTTTGGTATTATTGGTCCTATTCCAAAAAGTGAATTCACTTGGGAAAATATTCAGAAAAAAATAGAACAAAATCCATTTATTACTAATAAAAATGCAAAACCGCGTGTACTGACCATTACTCAATCCACTTATGATGGCGTGTTATATAACGTTGAAGAAATCAAAGAAATGCTCGATGGAAAAATCGACACATTGCATTTTGATGAAGCCTGGTTACCACATGCTACTTTCCATGATTTTTACGGTGACTATCATGCCATTGGCGAAGATAGACCGCGCTGCAAAGATTCAATGGTGTTCTCAACACAATCGACACATAAATTATTAGCGGGTTTAAGCCAAGCCTCACAAATTTTAGTTGAAGATGCCACAAACAATAAGCTAGATAGAGATGTATTCAATGAATCTTATTTAATGCACACTTCTACCAGCCCACAATATTCAATTGTTGCCAGTATTGATGTAGCAGCGGCGATGATGGAAGCCCCTGAAGGTAATGTGTTGGTAGAAGAGTCTATTATGGAGGCTTTAGACTTTCGGCGTGCAATGCGAAAAGTTGAAAAAGAATGGGGAACAGGCTGGTGGTTTAAAGTATGGGGACCAGACAACCTCACAGAAGAAGGTATAGAAGAGCGTGAAGCTTGGATGCTTAAAGCCAACGAGGATTGGCATGGCTTTGGTGATTTAGCTGAAGGTTTTAATATGCTTGACCCTATCAAAGCCACTATTATTACGCCAGGGTTAGACATAAACGGCAACTTCTCTGATCAGTTTGGCATTCCAGCAGCAATTGTTACTAAATACTTAGCCGAGCATGGCGTGATTGTTGAAAAGACAGGCCTTTATTCATTCTTTATTATGTTCACAATTGGCATTACCAAAGGGCGCTGGAACACAATGGTAGCCGCCTTACAACAATTCAAAGATGAATATGATCGGAATCAGCCAATTTGGAAAGTACTTCCAGAATTCGCAAAAAAACATCCTAACCAGGAACGCTTGGGTTTACGTGACTTGTGTACACAAATTCATGATGTTTATAAAGCAAATAATATTGCACGCCTAACAACCGAAATGTATTTATCTAACATGGTGCCAGCGATGAAACCTACCGATGCGTTTGCCAAAATGGCGCATAAAGAAATTGATCGCGTACCTATTGATGATTTAGAAGATAGAATCACAGCGGTATTGCTAACACCTTACCCACCGGGCATTCCATTGCTCATCCCTGGAGAGCGATTCAATCAAGTAATTATTAATTACCTAAAGTTCACCCGTACATTTAACAAAAAATTCCCTGGTTTCGAAACTGATGTCCATGGTTTGGTTAATGAGCTTGTCGATGGCCAATCTGTTTATTACGTCGATTGTGTAAAAAACTAAGTCATTTCATATTGCAAAGTAGCCAAACGGGCTATAGCACCGTGTAACTTTAAGAATTAATATGCATTATTAACACCAGTGACTCATTGACTAAATCAATGTTACGGAGTTGGTTATGCAAGAAAATTGGCAATTAGTTATTAGTTGTTTTATCGCATCACTGTTTCTACTGTTCAGTAAGCTTACCTATGCTGAAGGTCTAATGAATGCTGCAAACCTTCAAAGACAAACAATTGAAAGCGGCACAAAAGTTGCACCATTGAATCCAGCTCAAGCACTAAATATGCATAGAGAACCACAAACCGAGAGTAGTGGTGTAAATCGTAATAGCACTGAAGTTTCAACTTCAAAAAGTAGTATAACGAAGGGAAACCATATAAGCGCTAGTAAAATCGGAGAAAAACCTGAAGAGAACCCTTACGCTTTACTTGTTAAATTAGCTTTTACAGGAAAAGGTTCTAATGACATTAATAGTTATGTAGATGCTGCAGCTTTCTACTGTAGCAATGCTAAAGATAACAATGATCAAAATGCACTATTTGCGCTTGCTTGGATGTACGCTAATGGGCGCGGTGTTGATAAAGATATTGGCATTTCGCGCTTGTTATTCAAAAAAGCAGCGGATCAAGGTCATAAAAATGCACAACACTGGTTAAGTAAAACTGGCACTTCACATACCACTGCAACATTGCCTACTTGCATGCATCCAGATCAGCCTAAACAATCTGAAGTGAAAATTGTCTCGAAAAAGATTGAAACGCAACCATCTTTTTATAAAAAAGGTCCAATTTATAAAATAGTAGCTAAACATGCACCTCGATACAACATTGAAACTGATTTAGTCATGGCGTTTATTGCCATTGAGTCTGGCTACGACCCCAAAGCCACCTCAAATAAAAATGCACAAGGATTAATGCAGCTTATTCCAGCAACCGCAGCACGTTTTAATGTTAAAAATCCTTATGATCCTGAGCAAAACATCAAAGGTGGTATCGCTTATTTACAATGGTTATTAGCTTTTTTCAAAGGTGATGTTCTATTGGTTTCTGCGGCTTATAATGCTGGAGAGAATGCCGTCGAAAGATATAAAGGTGTACCACCTTATTCCGAAACAAGAAAATATGTTAAAAAAATTGCTGCACTTTATAAAAAAACTTTTCACCCATACCAAAGAGATTTAAATTTAAATAAGACGACGTCTATTATTACAGTTTCAAGGAACCAGTGATTGATGGTAATTATTAATCGTCAATCCTTAAAAAATTTTTCAACTTTATTTCGCGCGTACTCTACATAGCTATAGCCTAACCCATCATTACTAGTATGTTTTTCGCGGGCAGTTTCTTTCCATTCACTCATATCAAATGCCGGTAAAAATGCATCCCCCTCAAAACTATCATGCACTTCAGTAATATACAGCTTATCGCCCAATTGCAAGCCCATGTTATAAAGCTCTGCACCCCCAATAAGAAAAGCCTCATCGTCATTGGCACAGGCTTGCATGGCTTCTTTTAGACTATGCACGATTAATGCACCTTCAACTTGGTATTGTTTATTTCGAGTAACAATTACAGTCGTTCGCCCCGGTAATAAACGTCCTAATGACTCAAAAGTCTTGCGCCCCATTATAATATGGTGCCCTATCGTCAGCGCTTTGAAACGTTTTAGGTCTTCTGGCAAATGCCAAGGTATTGTATTGTTAATTCCAATGGCTCTGTTTTCGGCCATCGCCGCAATAATAGAAAGTTGTTGCATATAACTATTATACTGGATGTTTGCTTCGAATCATTTTAGACTTAAATCTATGCGCATTCACTACCCAAGTTCATTTTTAAGGCTGTTGTTGATCGGTTTTGCTTTTGCCATTTTTCCGCTTTTATGGGCGTTTACAAATACAAATATCGCTTTTGGAAATCTAGCTAAACAAAGCGAAATAAAAATTTCAAATGCTGTCGAAACTACACGTATCAGTCATGCATTACAAGAGGAACTAAGTTTAATGGAACGTAGTGCAAGACAATACCATGTGCTAAATGACAAGTTGTTATTCGAAAACTATTTACAGGGAAACGCTGCATTTACAGCATCGATGTCACGTTTATTAGTACTCACAAATAATAGCGTGCAACGCGAAAATATTAAAACACTGGAAACACAAACTCAAAAACTACATAAAGCAATTATAAATAGTAAAAATGCAGATGTGGACGACATGACTTTTTTAAATGTGTTCGACAGTCTTAATCAATATATCGATATTATTCTTAAAAAAAACAATACGCTTATTGATAAGGCCAGCTTAGCATTAACCAATTCTGCTCAAAAAATGCAAAAAAATCTATTATTGCAAAGCTTAGTGTTGATTCCATTAACGATATTAATCGCAGGTATTATTGCTGTGTTGTTAGCCCGCCCAATAAGCCTTATGGATAGTGCAATACGCAACCTTGGTGAGGGCTATTACAACCAGCCAATTAAAATTGATGGGCCTGGTGATCTACGTACTTTAGGCAAACGTTTAGATTGGTTGCGAATAGAGTTAAAAGATATTGCTGAGCAGAAAACACAGTTTTTACGCCATGTCTCTCACGAGTTAAAAACGCCGCTCACAGCAATTCGTGAAGCAACGGAGCTGTTACATGATGGTGTCGGTGGCGCATTATCTAGCCAACAAACTGAAATAACTAAAATTCTTAAAGACAATAGTATTCGCCTACAAAAAATGATCGAAAATCTATTGAATTTTACAAAATTTGAATCCTTACAATCACAATCAGTAATAGAACCATTATTGCTATTTGATATTGTATATAAAGCGTTACATGCTCATGCACTAAGCATTACGAATAAGCAAATAACTGTAGAAAATAACATCCAAGTTGATCATAAGATAATGATAGATGAAGAAAAGTTGACGATGATTTTTGATAATTTAATTTCCAATGCTGTGAAATTCACCCCTTCCTCAGGTCGAATTAACATTAAATGCTCAAAAGAAAAAAATTGGGTCCATATTGATTTTTTTGATAATGGGCCAGGATTTAGCAAAAAAGAATTTAATAAGGTATTTGATCCTTTTTATCGTGGACAAGCAATTAGCCAAGGTTTAATTAAAGGCAGTGGCTTAGGTTTAACTATTATTAGGGACTTAGTTGAAAGTCTCGGTGGCACTATTAAACTCAACCCTAGTAAGCAAGGTGCTCACTTTAGCTTATCATTACCAAATAATGCATTATCTAACAAGACAGAACAATCATGAAATATTACATAATTT
>CAZJUK010000062.1:0-11214 GCA_964549145.1 uncultured Methylophilaceae bacterium | reverse complement strand
CTTCCAGCACCTATGCGTTTGCCGCCTCTATTTGATTTGTCGGTCTCTTTGCTCATTTGATTATTGTACGACATTCAAATGCAAAGGAATAGGTGAATATGCATAAAGATTCGCGACCCTAAAGAAAATTACTTTTTGCAATTTGTATATTCTTGAAAGAAAATAAAGAGCAAGCAGTACACACAAGTAATGGGGTTGGAATCGAATGGTAATGGTAAATAAAAAAGGCTTACAGAAAACTGTAAGCCTTTTTGAAATCTGGCGACCTCAAGGGGTGTCGAACCCCTGTTGCCTGAATTCAATTTTTATAAGGCTAAGTATAAGTATTTGAGGAACAATGAGCTATCTTCAACTCACTTGAGGAATAGATAAGAGTAGCCTACAATTATCTTAAAATAATACATTAGGGCATATATGAAAGCTGAACAACAAGAATACTTAAACCTTGTTGGTAAAAGTCGTTTAGGTAAATCAGTCAATACGTTGCTTGGTTTAGTTGAAGGAATAGCAATGGATGGAGAAATTTACAGTAAAGAAGTTAGCCTTCACAAATATATGGTTCTTTGAGCACGAAGACTAAGTCTTAAAATCTAAGGATGGCAATGAAAAAGCTACTATTTACTTTAATACTGACATTTGTAAGCACTGGTGCTATGGCTGAGTGGAATTTTCTTAGAAATGGCGATGGCGGTTTGAAAGCTTATGCAGACCTATCAAGCATTCGTAAGACTGACAATGGCATGAAGGTTTGGGTGATGGTCGACTACACTACAATACAAGGGAATGGAAAGTTTAAGCACCTATCCACTAGAGTTTTTAAAGAGTTTGACTGTAAGGACAAGCGTGAAAGAAGTCTTTCAGTAACTTTATTTAAGGGCAATATGACTGATGGTGATATTACTTATACTACAAATAATTCTAATGATTGGGGCAATGTAATACCTAATACAATTGATGCCGAATACATGTCAATAGCTTGCGGTAAAAAGTAAGGTACTTAGGTTCAAGCCTTTGAATATTAGCTTTACCATCTCATTATTTAAAAAGGTATTTATAAGCGAGAAGTTAAGTGAAAATAATCACTTTTTAAAATCTGGCGTCCCCAAGGGGAGTCGAACCCCTGTTGCCTGGATGAAAACCAGGTGTCCTAGGCCTCTAGACGATGGGGACCTTTGAACTTTACTAACAAAACCTTTACTGAACTGCTATTTTTAAAGCATGGCTATTCTACTACATATTGCTTGATTTCTTAAACAATTTAAGCACATTTTCAACCTGATAATTCGTGTGATTTGGTGGAGGTAAGCGGGATCGAACCGCTGACCCCTTGAATGCCATCCAAGTGCTCTCCCAGCTGAGCTATACCCCCGTTACATCCATCAGATTAACTAGGTCTATGAATCAGTGACAATTCAAAGAAGGCGCAATATTAAAGACGGAGCGTGATGTTGTCAATGTTTTTCTGCGTTTAAAGGCTGGCATGAATCTATAATTAAAGCTTATCCGCGCGTGTTGCTTTGCGACTGAAATTGCAATAAATCGACTTTAACTGGTGGTTGCCACCCATCTTTACGGTGTTCAGCCACCACATTGGTGAATACTCCGCCTCGCACAAAGAATTTAGACGTGACACGCATAAATTTGGGTTGCGTTGCTTTGACTAAGTCGTCAAGTATTTGATTAGTTACTGCTTCATGAAAGCAGCCTTCATCACGAAAAGACCAAGTGTAAAGTTTGAGGCTTTTTAGCTCAACACATAATGCGTCAGGAATATAGTCCAAATAAATAATAGCAAAATCTGGCTGGCCAGTTTTTGGACATAAGCAAGTGAATTCAGGGATTTCCATATGTATATGAAAATCACGCGAAGGCTTAGGGTTCGGAAAGGTTTCTAATTTTTTGGTTGGTTCTGCAGTGGGTTTGCCACCTAAAGATTCTGAGTTCATAACTTTAATTACGGATTTTAGCTAAAAAAACGTTATTATAGCTCTTAAAATTAAAATCAAATTTTCTTATTTATTTTGCGCTTAACTCATTTAAAACTTGCAGGCTTCAAATCATTTGTTGATAGCACAACGGTTCACTTGCACGGGCAGCGCGTAGGTGTTGTTGGCCCTAATGGTTGCGGAAAGTCTAATGTGATGGAGTCTGTGCGCTGGGTCTTAGGTGAATCTTCATCGAAAGAATTGCGCGCCGATGGCATGGATGCCATTATTTTCAATGGTTCATCCAATCGCAAGCCTATCTCAAGAGCTAGTGTAGAATTAATATTTGACAATAGCTTAGGTGGCGCGAATGGTGAGTGGAGCCAATATGCAGAAATATCTGTAAAACGCGTCATAGAGCGTGAAAAAGGTTCTACATACTATATTAACAATACAGTTGTTCGCCGTCGCGATGTTGCAGATTTATTTTTAGGTACAGGCTTAGGTGGTCGTGCTTATGCAATTATTGGTCAAAATACAATTTCTCGCATCGTCGAAGCAAAGCCTGAAGAGCTTCGTATTTTTTTAGAAGAAGCTGCTGGCATTAGTAAATATAAAGATCGTCGACGTGAAACCGAATTGCGTTTGCGTGACACGCGAGAAAATTTAACGCGTGTAGAAGATATTTGTCTTGAGTTACAAAAACAAATTACCCGACTTGAATCGCAAGCAACAATCACGCAAAAATATCATGTGTTACAAGATGAACTTAAGCTAACACAGGGCCAGTTATGGCTACTAAAAAAACGTGACACAAGTAGTCATTGGGAAAAATCCAAAGCTAAGGTAGAAAAGCTGGCAAATCAATTAGAAGAAAAAATAGCTGATTTGCGTAAAACTGAGTCACATTTGGAAATTTCTCGGCAGGACTTTTACAATGCAACTGAGGCGATTAACGTAGCACAAGCGGCATATTATGGGGCTAACGCCGAAGTGGTTAGCCTTGAGAACCAAGTGAAACAAAATGCAGAGGCACGTGAGCGCATGGCAAAACAACTTACGCAAATCGCACATGATTTAGAGGGTAACCAAACTGCGAATAATGAATCGCATAAAAAACTTACTGAGGTGGATGCAGCACTCACCATTGCTAAAAATGCAGAGCAATCAGCGCAAACAGGCTTAAGTAAGTTAGCAATGGTATTACCAGAAAAAGAAGCCATGCTAAATTCAGCGCTTGAGAAGGCACAAAAGAGTCAGCGAGCATTGTATGAGGCAAATCAACATGTAGAAATTGAAAATAACAATATTCAATACCTACAACAAACAGTAGATGAGAATGATCAACGGGTAGAACGGTTAGAGGCTGATCTCGCTAATTTAACCTTCGTAGATAAAACACAAATGACGCAAACAGAAACAGACTTTAGTGAAGCGCAGCGCAAGATTATCGGTTTAGAAAGTAGGATACAAAAATATCGGTCAGATGAAAATGCGTTGCAAACGAATATTTCCACTTTACGTGAAGTGGAAAATCAAGCGCAACGCGAAGTCGATCAGGCTGAGGGTGAAATTAGCTCTTTAGTTAAAATACAGCAATCACTCAATACTGGTAATCAATTATCTGCGTGGTTAGAAGATGCTGGGTTGGCAACCAGCCAACGGCTATGGCAAAAAGTAAAGATTGATGAAGCATGGAGTGTTGCACTTGAAGCCGTGTTGGGCGAAAAGCTCAATGCGGTTATCTCCGATGGCAACCAATTAACTAAAAGGCCACCAAGTACATTTGCATTAGGGTTTGCTGGTGTAAAAACTAAAGCTAGAACTCTTAATAGGAGTCTAACGCCTTTATTTAGCGTGATGAAATCATACGCACCAGAACTGAAGGCGATGTTGGAAGATTGGCTAGCAGGAACCTATTTACTTGATGCGGATGATGATGTAAATGTCAAGCTTAAAGATTTAAATGCAGGTGAATTCCTGGTCAATAAGCAAGGTGATGTGTTTGATCATCATGGTGTCACTTACCATGGTGAAAATTCAAGTCTACACGGTGTAATAGAGCGTCAACAACGTTTAGATACTGTGCGGCTACAACTGCCTGATTTACAACAGAAATTAAGCGCTAGTATGCAAAAACTAGATAAGGCTGAGCATGGTTTGCAGGAAGTAAGGCGAATACAGCAACAAGAAAGCATTACGTTAAAATCAGTGACAGAAAGTTTGCATCATCAACAATTAACGCTATCTAAATTACAACAGTCGCATGAAGCTGCGGTAGCTAGAGAAAAAGGCATTAAAATGGAAATTGAAGTTGCAAAAAATAAATATACGCAATATTTGGCAGACTTAGTGGCGAAAAAAACTACGATAAAAACAATAACATCTAATACAAATACTCTTGTAGACTCTGAAAAAGTGGACGTTTTGCTAAAAGTGAAAGCTGAAAAAGATTACCAAACCTTGCGTGATACTATTGTGCAAGCTGAAAGGGAACACCAGGAATCTACATTTAATTTTAAATTAATTTTCAATAATATCAATGATTTAAATAATAAAATTAATGTAATTTATGAAGAAAAAGAGTCGTTGCTACAAAAGCAGAGCGATGCAGAAAAAACATTAATGCTAACACCAATGGAAACACTCAAGATTAATTTAACGAATGCAGTTAATGCTAAACAAGAAAAAGAGGGGGCATTAGTGGTTGCGCGCAATAAAACTGCTGAGCTAGAGTTGCAATTACAGGGGTTTGATCGCGTGCGTTTGCAAAATGAGCAGCAATTAGACCCAGCGCGTGATGATCTAGAAAAAAGTCGTTTGTCCGAACAAGAAGCGAGACTTTATTTTGAACAGTGCCAAGCGCAATTGAAAGAAAATAGATTTGACGAGCAAGTATTAAGCGAAAGTTTAAATGAAGATGCAAAAGCTGGTACTTTTTTGACTAAAACTAATCAACTTGAACAGCAAATACAAAACCTTGGTGCTGTGAATTTAGCTGCGATAGAAGAATTAGCGAGTGAGGCAGAAAGGAAAGGCTATTTAGATAGCCAAGTTCTAGATCTGTATCAAGCAAGCGAAACGCTAGAGGCTGCAATCAATAAAATTGATAAAGAAACGCGTGATAAGTTATTAACGACGTTTAATGAAGCTAATGGCCATTTTGGAGAGTTGTTTTCCACACTATTTGGTGGTGGGCAAGCAAAATTAGAACTGCTTGGTGAGGAGATCCTTGATACGGGCCTGCAAGTATTTGCGCAGCCACCAGGCAAAAAAAACACAACCATTCAGTTACTTTCGGGTGGTGAAAAAGCATTAACAGCTTTAGCCTTAGTATTCGCATTGTTTAGACTAAACCCTGCGCCATTTTGTTTAATGGACGAAGTGGATGCACCATTAGATGATAGCAATACAGAGCGCTTTTGTGCCATGGTCAAGAAAATGTCAGAAAACACACAGTTCTTATTCGTGAGTCATAATAAAATCACCATGGAAATAGCACAACAATTGATTGGGGTTACCATGCAGGAGTCAGGCGTTTCACGCATTGTGGACGTTGATATGGAGGCTGCATTACAAATGCATGCTTAATCAATTTCATTAAGCCATACACATTATCACAAATTGAAAGTAAAATAGGGTTATGTCAGATTTACAAATAGTTCTTATTCTGTTGGGCGCCTTAATTATTGCAGGTGTTGTGCTGTTTAACTGGATGCAAGAGAAAAAAATGCGCGATGATATTTCTGAAGAATTCATTGTGCCTAAAAAAGATGTATTGGTAGAAGACTTTTATATGGATACCGATGCCTATATCGATAAAGAGCTCTCTGGATTGGTCAATAAAAACAAGACTCTAAATAGTGAGCGTATCGAGCCAGTTATTTCTAGTGATCGGCATGATGCTGAGTTAAACAGCGCTCTAGATGGAAGCCCTGAAGAAGCGGTTTATGAAATAAAAACAGCTAGAATTGAACCTCAAGTGCCGGAAGCAGAATTGCCTGAAATGGCAATAAAAGCAACAGCACAACCAGAAGCGAAAGAAGCTTTAACCCAAGAACCTTCAGTTCAAGAAACTAGTCCTCAGTTAGCTAACCTAATTAGCGTAGATGATATTAATGAAAGTCAGCAAAGCCCTGTTAATAACAATGAAGTAGAAACGGTTAATTTTCCTAAAGAGATTCACCCACAGATTGATTTAACGGCTTTTATATATGCTAACAAAAACATGGATGCTAAAAAATTCAGCGAATCAATTAACAATATTTCTAATGAAATTGGTGCTCCTATCATTGCGCATAAACTAAATACTGATGATGTTTGGCATTTGGATGTGTTTAATGAGGTTGATGATGTCAATACATTCAAAAGAGTAGCATGTAGCGTGCAATTGGCTGATCGAACTGGCCCGACAGCTAAAAATATATTACATAAGTTTCAATTTTCTATTGAAGAAATGGGTTTGAATGTTGGTGCACATGTTGAATGGCAAGGCGCAGGTGATGCAGTACAACGCGCAGTTGCCTTAGATGAGTTTTGCATGGAAGTTGATCAACTAGTGAATCTCCACTTGATTGAAGAGAAATTACCAATACATGGTACAAAATTTAAAGGGCTAGCTGAAGCCAATGGATTTAAGCTTAACAGCCAAGGCCAATATAGCTTTTTTGACGCTAGCAATACGGAATTGCCAGAGTTTATTTTAGTTAATGATGATAATCAGCCTTTTACAGAAGAAAGCTTGCGTAATAATGTAATTAAACGTGTGTCATTTCAGATGGAAATCCCCAAAATTAATAATTGTGAACAAGCCTTTACCCGAATGGTAGTCATCGCACAAAGAATGGCCAACAATATGGGCGCGAGTATGGTAGATGATAATCAAAAGGTATTAGGTGATGCGCAATTAGAAAAGATTAAACAGCAGCTGAAAGTGATTCATGCCAAAATGCTTGTTCGGGGTATTGCACCCGGCAGCAAGCATAGCCTGCGTTTGTTTAACTAGGCTAGTCAATCAGGCATGATTAGTGTAGATGAAGCACGCGAGAAAATTAATATGTTTGCAAAGCAAATTGCAAGCTACGATTATGGGTACTATGTGCTTGATGCACCGACCATTACAGATAATGAATACGATGGAATTTATCGGCAACTTTTAGCACTAGAACAACAATTCCCAACACTTGTCACAGTAGACTCACCCACGCAACGTGTCGGTGGTACGCCCTCAGATGCATTCGATAACGTTACCCATAAACAAGCGATGCTGTCATTAAACAATGTGTTTAGCCCAGATGAATTAACTGCCTTTGACAAACGTGTAAGAGAGGCTTTAGGTATTGATATAGTTGATTATGCTGTTGAGCCTAAATTTGATGGTTTAGCGATTACATTAACATTTGAGCACGGTGTATTTGTGCAAGGTGCGACCAGAGGAGATGGCTACACTGGAGAAAATGTAACACATAATCTCCGTACCATTCGTAACATCCCCATGAAGCTTGCAGTCCAGAATCCGCCAAGCTTATTAGAAGTGCGTGGTGAAGTGCTTATGCTAAAAAATGATTTTAAGCAACTTAATGAGAAACAAGCGCAAGCAGGTGATAAATTGTTCGCTAACCCACGGAATGCTGCAGCTGGCAGTTTGCGGCAGTTAGATCCTCAAATCACAGCGGCTAGACCACTTAGTTTTTTTGCTTATGCTTTAGGCAAAGCTGAAGGCGCACCTAAGCTCCAAACACATAGTGAGGCTATGGACTATCTGGCCCAACTACATTTTAAAGTGAGTGATTTGCGTGGCATTAAACATGGGGTGCAATCAGTACTAAATTATTATGAAAAGATTGGTGAGCAACGTGAAAAACTGCCATTCGATATCGATGGCGTTGTTTACAAAGTAAACCAGTTTAGCCAACAAAATGAATTAGGCTTTGTATCGCGTGCGCCACGTTGGGCAATAGCGCATAAATTTCCTGCAGAAGAGGCTACTACAGTTGTGGAAGATATCAACGTACAAGTAGGTAGGACAGGTGCGATTACACCTGTAGCGAGGCTTAAACCAGTCTTTGTGGGTGGTGTGACCGTCACTAATGCTACATTACATAATGAAGATGAAATGCGACGTAAAGATATTCGTATTGGTGACACTGTCATCATACGACGGGCGGGAGATGTCATTCCTGAAGTAGTTGCGGTCATTATAGCGCATCGACCAAGTGATGCATTGTTATTTGCGATGCCTACACATTGCCCGCAATGTGACTCACATATTGAACGACAGCAAGATGAGGCGGTCGCACGATGTACTGGTGGATTGTTTTGTCCTGCACAACGTAAACAAGCGATTACGCATTTTGCATCACGTAAAGCCCTGGATATTGAAGGCTTAGGTAAAAAGTTAGTCGATCAACTTGTAGAGGCTGATTTGTTACATTCGGTAGACGATATATACAAGTTAAGTGTTAAGCAATTGATCGAGCTAGATCGTATGGCACAAAAATCAGCTCGGAATGTGATTAATGCGATTAAGCAAAGCAAGAGTACCACCTTAGCGCGCTTTATTTATGCCCTAGGAATACGAAATGTAGGTGAGGCAACTGCAAAAGATTTAAGCCAATACTATGGCAACTTGCAAGCATTACGTAATGCAGAATGCGAAGCTTTATTACTAGTTAACGATGTCGGCCCTATTGTGGCTAAATCGATTGACCAGTTTTTCGCAGAAACACATAATAATCAAGTGATTGATTCAATGATTACTTTAGGTGTTTATTGGGATGAGCATGAAGGTAAGCAATTAGTCGAGGGTGTTCTACAAGATCAAACTTTTGTATTAACAGGGACATTGCCAAGTATGTCTAGAGATGAAATGAAAGCTTTAATTGAGGGTGAGGGTGGTAAAGTCAGCGGTAGTGTTTCTAGAAAAACAAATTATGTCGTTGCTGGTTCAGATGCAGGTAATAAGCTTGAAAAAGCCAAATTACTAGGGGTGGCAGTATTGAGTGAAGACGCGTTAAAAGCATTATTAGAAAAATCAAATTTAAATTTAAATAGAGAAAAAGAGTAACAATGAGAATCGAAAGTACATTAAAAATATCTTTTATATTATTGTTTTTAATAGCATTTAATGCAAATGCTGATGAGAATAAAAAACCAACTAATATTGAAGCTTGTAATGCAGCAATTAATAAAGGCGATGCGACAAGTGCACTTAATTTAGCAGATGGAATTCTTGCCAAAGAGAAAGTTAATCAAGGTGCCTTACTTTGTAAGGGAAGGGCACTTGGCTTAAAAGGCGAATACAAAAATGCACAACCCTTTTTTGAGCAAGCGATTACTTCAGCAAATAATAACTTTGAAAAAGCTATCGCATATATTTTGCAAGGCAATTTACATAAAGAATTTGATAAAAGCGCCGAAGCCATTAATAGTTATGAAAAGAGTTTATTACTAACGCAATCCGATGCCAATAAGCAGTATTCACGCATTAATTACAATTTGATTGGCAATATACATAAAAAAGATGGTGACTTAGAAGCCGCTATCAACAGCTATTTACAAGGTGCTGAACTAGCCAATAATGATAACGAACGTGCTGATAGTTACGAACGTTTGGCCGCTAACTATTCAATATTAGGTCAACATGATTCTGCGATTGCTTATCAACTTAAAGCGACTATTATGCAAAAGCAAGCGGGTGGATTAGAAGCTTTTGCTAACTCAAGTGTCGTACTGGGACAAATTCAATTGAAAGCAAAAGAGTACGCAAATGCGGAAAGAACGTTTAAAAAGTTAGAGAAGTTTAGTATTGAGAATGGTGGTGCTTATTATGAAGCTGTAGCGAATTTTTATTTAGCGGAAACAAAGGCATTAACTAATGATAAAAAGTCAGCAAACGCATTATTAACTAAGGCGCGCAATATAGCTAAAAAAATAGGTGCAAAAGATTTAAGTGATGAAATAGATGCATTTGACGCAACACTAAATAAATAATATTTATCTGTAAGTTATAAGACTTGTGAACGACTAAGCAATATTCAATTGAACACTTAAACAAGGTAAGTTTAATGATTATTAAAAATCGCGAAAAACAAAACCCTAGCAATATTCAACCATCTGAAATTACTAGCAGTGAAACCTTTGACAATCGCCGACACTTTATTAAAGCCGCCGGTATGGGGCTAATTGCAGTTGCAGGGCTTTATAGTATTAAAGCTAAAGCTGCTCAAGTGATAAGTGGTGAAACCAAAGGTGATGGTGTTTTAATTGGACGCGCTAATCAGCCAAAGCCAGGAGCTGGCGCTAAAAAAGGGGGGATTTATAATCCGCGTCAAAAAATCAAAGGCGTTGAAAAAACCGCTTACGGGAAAGGATTAAAGACTACCAAATATAAAGATATCACTACTTATAATAATTATTATGAATTTGGTACATCGAAATCCGATCCAGTTGTTCAAGCAAGATTATTTCAACCACAGCCTTGGACTATTAGTATCGAAGGTGAAGTTAAAAAACAAAAAACTATTAGTATTGATGAGCTAAGGAAGTTAGCGCCATTGGAAGAGCGCATCTACCGGATGCGCTGTGTAGAAGCTTGGTCGATGGTCATCCCATGGGTTGGTTTGCCTATGGCAAGTTTAATCAAATGGGCAGAGCCAACAGGTAATGCTAAGTTCGTTGAGTTTGTTACAGCCAATGATAGTGAAACAATGCCAGGTACTAATTCAAGATTATTAGATTGGCCTTATACGGAGGCGCTACGCTTAGATGAAGCAAATAATCCTCTGACGATATTAGCCATTGGCGTACATGGCGAGTTGTTACCTAATCAAAATGGTGCGCCTGCGCGTCTGATAGTCCCTTGGAAGTATGGATTCAAAGGTGGCAAGTCAATCGTTAAAATTCGTTTCGTAGAAAAAATGCCAAAAAGCACATGGATGAAAGCAGGGCCAAGTGAATACGGCTTTTATGCAAACGTAAACCCTAAAGTGTCACACCCGCGTTGGAGTCAATCGTCTGAAAGACCTATTGGTGGTGGTTTATTTGGTGGCCGCATTAAAACTAAAATGTTTAATGGTTATGCAGAGCAAGTAGGCCAAATGTATGCAGGCTTGGATTTAAAAAAGAACTTTTAAATTAATTAGCTTAACCTTGTAATAAGCATTTTCTCAAAAGCTAATTAAAAAAGATAAGCTCTTAAATAAATGACGAAAAAGAACATTCTTTATCTTAAAGCCATTATATGGGTTTTAGCATTACTGCCGTTAGCACGCCTCTTTTGGTTAGGGTT
>CAZJUK010000061.1:0-11487 GCA_964549145.1 uncultured Methylophilaceae bacterium | reverse complement strand
TCTATCACAGCGACGGCGCCAATTTTGTGTTCAGCTAGCACCGATAATGCTTCAGTGACATAACAGTTTGGTTCAATTGAAATAATATCTTGATGACTTTTGGTACTTAATATTTGCGAACACGTTTTCATAAACATTACCTAATAAACTATAAACATTACAAAAATATACACTTTATAATGGAATCTGAAAACACATTAAATACGGATTATGCTTAAAAATACAACAATTCAGGCTTTTATCGCGCTTTTTACACTTTCACTTATATGGGGTTATAACTGGGTTGTGATGAAAATTTCACTGCAATATGCTGGTGTTTTCCAATTTATTGCTTTGCGCACATTCTTAGGTGCAGCATGCTTGTTTTTAATTATTTTTTTAATGCGTAAGCCACTAAAGATAAAACATATGCCGAGTATTTTTTTACTGGGGTTACTACAAACAAGTGGTTTTACAGGGTTGCTGATGTGGGCGCTTGTCGATGGAGGTGCCGGTAAGACTGCAGTGCTTACATTTACGATGCCATTTTGGGTCATGATGATGGCTTGGCCACTGCTAGGCGAAAAACTGACTGGTATGCAATGGATTGCTGCTATTTTTTCAGCGCTCGGAATATTGTTTATATTAAACCCGCTCCACTTAGGCACTGGTAAGTTTAGTATGTTCTTGGCAGTATGCTCAGGCATTTGTTGGGCGTTGGCTGTCATTTTGGCTAAAAAACTAAATCAAAAAGCACCTGATTTGGATTTGCTTGTTCTAACTGCCTGGCAGATGTTGTTTGGTAGCATTCCTATTTTAATCGTTGCGTTTATGGTGTCCGCTCCGCCTATTCAATGGACTTCATATTTCATCGGCTCGGTCATTTATAACGCCGTGCTGTGTAATGCGCTCGCTTGGTTGCTTTGGTTGTTTGCCTTGCATCGGTTGCAGGCAGGTGTGGCAAGTATGACGAGTATGTTGATTCCGGTTATTGGTGTGTTGGCTGCCTGGATACAATTAAGTGAAATTCCAAGTGCATATGAACTCGTCGGTATGGTCTGCATCGCTCTATCTTTAGGCATTATTTCTGTTGTTAGCATTAGAAAGCAAAAAATTTCTTCAGCCACGGCAACACTTGAATAACAAACAGACATGTTAAAATTGATTTCTTTAAATATTTTTAGGGTTAAGTAGTATGGCTGGGCATTCAAAATGGGCAAATATCCAACATCGCAAAGGTCGCCAAGACGCCAAACGCGGTAAGATTTTCACTAAACTTATTAAAGAAATTACTGTGGCCGCAAGATTAAGTGGTGGTGATGCGGCAATGAATCCTCGTTTGCGTGCTGCTATTGTTGCGGCAAAAGATGAGAACATGCCAGCAGATAATATTACACGCGCTGTGAAAAAAGGAACTGGCGATCTTGAAGGTGTTAATTACGAAGAAATTCGTTATGAAGGTTATGGGATTAATGGTGCAGCAATTATTATTGATTGTTTAACCGATAATAAACAGCGAGCTGTGTCGGATGTGCGCCATGTACTTAGTAAAAACAATGGTAATTTAGGCACTGATGGCTGTGTGGCCTTTATGTTTAAACACTGTGGCAGCCTAGTATTCGAACCTGGCGTATCTGAAGATAGTGTTTTAGATATCGCACTAGAAGCAGGTGCAGAAGATATCGTGGTTAATGAAGATGGCAGTCTCGAAGTAATTACACCAGCAAGTCATTTTCTAGCTGTGAGAGAGGCATTAGAAGTCGCAGACTTAAAACCAGCGATGGCTGAAGTTACGATGAAACCACTTAACGAAGTGGAGTTTTTAGGTGAAGAAGCTGAAAAAATGCAAAGAATATTAGATGCCTTAGAAGACTTAGATGACGTGCAGGATGTTTATACAAGTGCAGTTATTCTAAGTTAGCCGAAAAAAGAGCGAATAAAGGCAATGAGAATACTGGGGATCGATCCAGGCTTAAGAGTTACCGGCTTTGGTGTTATTGAACAAACGGGTGATAAAGTTGAGTATGTGGCGAGTGGGATCATAAAAACAGCGAAAACGGCAAAGGGACAAGCAGAAAATAAAGAGGAGTTGCCTGCACGTTTAAAAATTATTTTAGATGGCCTATTTGAAGTCATAGAGACTTATCAGCCTGAGCAAGTGGCGATAGAAAAAGTTTTTGTTAATGTGAACCCTCAATCAACATTACTCTTAGGCCAGGCGCGTGGCGCCGCGATTAGTGCTGCCGTGATACGAGATTTATCCGTCGCTGAGTATACTGCTTTGCAAGTGAAGCAATCTGTTGTCGGAAATGGCCATGCTAAAAAAGAACAGGTGCAAGAAATGGTGAAGCGCTTACTAAACTTACCGGCTACACCAAGCCCTGACTCTGCAGACGCCCTTGCTTGTGCAATGTGTCATGCACATGGTGGGCAAGGACTCGGTAAACTAGCCACTTCGGGCTATAGGATTAAAAATGGAAGGCTTGTATGATTAGTAGGTTAAAAGGAGTTTTGATAGAAAAATTACCACCTCAGGTTGTGGTGGACTGTCATGGCGTAGGTTATGAAGTTGAAGTGCCAATGAGTACATTTTATAACATGCCAGAAGTGGGTGAAAATATTCAATTGCTTACGCATTTTGTGGTGCGTGAAGACGCACAGTTGCTTTATGGTTTTGGTACAGACAAAGAGCGTGAGACTTTTAGAAAATTACTCAAAGTTAATGGTGTTGGTGCAAAATCAGCACTATCTATTTTAAGTGGTGTGTCTATTGAAGATTTAATTGAAGCAGTGAGGTTGCAAGAAGTCACTTTGCTAACACGAATTCCGGGCGTAGGGAAAAAAACAGCAGAGCGATTAATTTTAGAATTAAAAGATAAATTAGGTGTGGCTGATGGTGTGTCTGTTGGCGGCCATGGCAAATCTGTTACACATGATGTGCTCAATGCCTTAGTTGTGTTGGGGTATAACGAGCGCGACGCTTTAGCGGCAGTTAAAACGTTAGATAAAGAAGCCTCAGTGGCAGATGGGATTAAGCAAGCATTAAAAGCATTATCTAAGTAAACGGTATTTTATGCTGAATATTTTTTTGTTATTCAGCACTCAATAGCACCATGTTCAACTGAAGAACGATTGCCCCATGTGTAGTCTGTTTCTTGACTTTTCCGGTTTGTATAAGCCCGCCTTCTGTAATTACTACTATCGATAATGCAATATTTCGCTTAATTAATACTACTACTTAATCTGCTTTTGAATGACGTAGTAATAGCATTTTTGATATTCGTGGTAATGGTCGAAATGAAGTGCTTTGAGGGCTAGCAAAATCAAGTCACCTTTATGGGGGATGGTTAAGTAGTTTATTTAATAAGAGAATAGCACCTAAAGATTAGCGTCAAAATTTGATGATGTAGCTGAGCGATGAGCTTTGAATATTTTTTAACTACTTTGAGTAAAGGTTGTATGGTGGATGTTGGATTTTTTTAATGTGTTTAACTAAGTTGCTGGCTAGATATATTGTTTTTTGCGCATTAACTGTTGGCCTATTTACGCCTAATTTAGCACAGGCTTATATTGGTATTACTATTGTTATGAGCGCGCCTTCTAAGATAAATTTAGATTTCATAGTTTCTTTTAAAGAAGTGTTGATTGCTTCTAATAATATCGCTTTAAAAGTTAACGTTATTGATTTAGTTGAAACTGAAAAATTGACAGTGGCAGAAAATAGTGAGCTTGTTATTGCGCTTGGCATTAAAGCATTAACTGCGGCAAGTAAGTTAAGGCATACCACACCTGTTTTAGGTGTGTTTACACCGCTACCGACATTTAATTACTTATTGGAAAGTAGTGGTCGAAAATTGGGTATTTTTAGTGCCATTGTATTAGAGCAGCCACATCGAAGGCAAATGGCTTTGATGAAAGCAATTTATCCTAAGGCTGACTCAGTGGGTATTTTGTTAGGGCCTAACTCACAAATATATCAAGACTATTTAAAGGCTGATGGCCCTAAATACTTTAAGAATGTGAATATAGAAAAAGTAAATTCAGATATTCAGCTAATGCCAAAATTAAGGAAATTATTTGATTCAAACGATGCGTTGCTCGCGATTCCTGATCCTGTTATTTATAACCGTGAAACAGCGCAGCAAATTTTGTTAACAAGCTATCTGTATGGGAAGCCAATTTTTGGTTACTCTCAGTCTTATGTCCGAGCAGGTGCTTTAGCCTCTGTTTATAGCAGTGCTAGACAATTAGCAAAGCAAGCTGCTGAAATTGCCATTGCATCTAAAGATGAAGCTATCCCTTTACCGCCGGCAAGAGCACCAAAATATTTTTCAGTAAAAGTAAATTATCAAGTGGCTAACTCGCTTAATATTCTATTAGCTGATGAGATGGAAATTTATGAAAAAATAAAGCAGCAAAAGACGGCAATTCAATGAAAAATTTAGGTATCCAATCTAGAGTGATTTTACTGGGCACAATGCCGGCAGTATTTTTTGCTATTATTTTAGCGGGATATGCAGTTTCCAAAGTCTTCGTTAATTTGAATCAGTCTTTATATGATCGTGGCCGCATTATTGCGACGCAATTGGCGCCGGCAGCTGAGTATGGCGTGATATCGGGGAACAAAGACAGTCTACAGAAATTAGCGCTTAAAGTATTGACCAATGAACTCGATGTTAGAACCGTGATGATCGCCGATGAATTTGGTGAGGTGTTGGCTTTTAGCGGAAGACCTTTAGCGCAAACTTTGATTGATGGTATTAAAAATAATAGCGTTAAAGAATTGGTATGGAGTGGTGGTGTTATTTTAGCAGCGCCTATTTATCGTAGTTTAGTTGAAATTGATGATTTCCCTTCCGACAGTAGCAACCAACAAGATATTGACTCAGAGGATGCGCAACTAATTATCGGTCAAGTTTATGTGGAATTAAGTAACCTTGAACTTTATTCTTTAAAACAAGACTTGATTATTAAAATGATAGTCATTGGTTTGCTAGGCTTTCTATTCAGTGGATTAATCGCTTGGATGATTGGCCGCAATATAACCAAGCCAATACAAGAAATCGCCAAAGCAGTGGATAAGGTTAGTGAAGGAGCTTTCTCACACTCTATCCAAGAAGACTCTAGTGGTGAATTAAGAGTGTTACAAAAAGGCTTTAATAGTATGTCTTTAAGTATAAAAAACTCTTATCAGGATATGGAAGAAAAAGTACATGATGCGACTAAATTATTAAGACACCAAGCGACTCATGATGATTTGACTGGTTTGATTAATCGAAGAGAGTTTGAAGTTAGATTAGAGCGTTGCTTAAGAAGCGCGACCGAAAATGATGTGCAGCATATTTTTTGTTTTTTGGATTTAGATCAATTTAAATTGGTTAATGACACTTGTGGCCATAATGCAGGCGATGAATTATTGAAACAAATTAGTGCATTGTTTCATAATAAAATGCGTGAACGTGACACCCTCGCGCGATTAGGCGGTGATGAGTTCGGTTTATTGCTAGAAAACTGTAGCTTGGCAGATGCTAATCAAATTGTAGATAAGTTATTAAAACTCACACGTGATTACCGTTTTGCACATGAGGACAAGGTATTTAATATCGGTGTGAGCGTTGGTATTGTGGTGGTGAATTCCACCTTCAGTAATGCCAGCGATATTATGCATGCTGCAGACTCTTCATGTTACGCAGCAAAAAAAGCCGGTAGGAATCAAAGTTTTTTATATAGTCACGGCGATTTGGAAAATGTTAAACGTCAAGAAGAGGTGAGTGCGATATCTGATATAACTGGTGAAATAGATGATTCAATGTTCATCCTATACTGTCAGCCAATAGTGCCGCTTATTTCTGGCTTGCCACAACAGCATCATTTTGAAATCTTAATTCGGAAAATTGATGCCGAAGGCGAAGTAAGCTTGCCGACTACATTTATCCCATCAGCTGAGCGTTATCACTTAATGCCAAACATTGATCGTTGGGTGATTAGGAATACGTTTGCATCTTATAGAAGACTGCTCGATTTAAGTAATGATAAATGTGATTACATTTTTGCTATCAATCTGTCTGGTACTTCATTAAGTGATAAAAGCTTACTCGGTTACATCAGAGAGCAGTTTGCCATTTATGCGATTTCACCAAAAGCAATTTGTTTTGAAATTACTGAAACGGCTGCTATTGTTAACTTAAAAAATACGATTAGTTTATTTAAATCTCTCAGAGAGATCGGATGTAAATTTGCTTTGGATGATTTTGGTAGCGGCATGTCATCATTTATGTACTTAAAAAACTTTGACGTAGATTATTTAAAAATTGATGGTTCGTTTGTAAAAGAAATGCATTTAAACAAAATTGACCATGCCATGGTACGTTCTATCCACAGTGTAGCTGAAGCAATGAATATTAAAACAGTTGCTGAGTTTGTTGAAAATGAAGAGATATTAAAAGAACTGAAAATTATTGGTGTGCATTACGGACAAGGAATGCGCTTGGGTGAGCCTGTTGTGTTAAAAGACCTGATAGAAAATTTTTCTAGAGTAGAATCTTAGTGTGGTTAATTAAAACTGAGTGCCAAAAGGTTAAATTAGGTTAAACTAGCGCTTGATATGCAATACCTAAAAAGTTTTTAGCTATGATTGAAACCGAACGCCTTGTTGCTTCGGCGAACGAAAGCCCTCAAGAAGAAGTGGTTGAACGTGCGCTTCGACCTAAGGTGCTTGATGAGTACGTTGGTCAAGAAAAAGCAAGAGATCAGCTCAATATATTTATTAATGCAGCCCGCGCTCGCGGAGAGGCTTTAGATCATGTCCTTTTGTTTGGTCCACCTGGCTTAGGTAAAACGACTCTGGCGCATATAGTTGCGCGTGAAATGGGTGTCAATTTGCGGCAAACTTCAGGACCTGTACTTGATCGAGCCGGAGATTTAGCTGCCTTACTCACTAATTTAGAACCCAACGATGTTTTGTTTATTGATGAGATCCATCGCCTATCTCCAGTCGTTGAAGAAATTTTATATCCAGCAATGGAAGATTACCGATTAGATATTATGATTGGTGAAGGTCCGGCTGCACGCTCTGTAAGATTAGATTTAGCGCCATTCACATTAGTTGGTGCAACGACTCGCGCAGGTATGTTGACTAATCCATTGCGTGATAGATTCGGCATTGTTTCTCGATTAGAGTTTTATACTACTGAGGAGCTCGGCCGTATTGTTCATCGTAGTGCCTGCTTATTAGACTTGAAAATTACCGACTCAGGCGCCTCAGAAATTGCTAAACGTTCTCGTGGAACCCCTCGAATTGCGAATCGTTTATTGCGGCGTGTTCGTGATTACGCGCAGGTGAAATCTAATGGCGAAGTGAGTGCTGAAATCGCAGATGCAGCCTTGAAAATGTTAGATGTAGATAAAATTGGTTTTGATGTAATGGATAGAAAACTATTGCAAGCGATGTTAGAAAAATTTGGCGGCGGTCCTGTTGGTTTAGACAACTTAGCGGCTGCCATTGGAGAAGAGCGGGATACAATTGAAGACGTGTTAGAGCCTTATTTGATTCAGCAGGGTTATTTAATGCGCACTCCACGAGGTCGTGTAGCGACTAGTTTGGCTTATCAGCATTTTGGTTTAAAAGCACCTAAGTCTCATGAAGCAGGTGAGATTTGGCAAGGGTAGAAACTCAACAAGACTCTACACACCCTGAGCAACCAAGTGTGCAACATCATTGGGATGTCCGCGTTTATTACGAAGATACTGATAGCGGTGGTGTGGTTTACCATAGTAATTACCTGAATTTTATGGAGCGTGCGCGTACTGAATGGTTGCGTGCGTTAGGCTTTGAACAAACAGACATTAAAGATGACATGAATGTAGTTATTGTTGTGCATAGCATGCAAATAGCATTTAAAAAACCAGCAAAATTTGATGATCTATTAACCGTTGCTAGCAGTATTGCTAACATTGGGCGTTCTAGCTTCGAGTTTGAGCAAAAAATAACCACAAATAATCAGCTTTTAGTACAAGCACAGGTTAAACTTGCGTGTGTTTGTGAACATACCTTTAAGCCTCTAGCCATTCCTAAGCCTATATTACTAAAAATGGAGTTGATATGAATGTAGCAAGTGATATGTCCCTTTATACTTTGATTATTGAGGCCAGTTTACCTGTGCAAATTGTCATGGCTATATTGTTAATAACGTCACTTTTTTCATGGTGGTATATCTTTATAAAAGTATTCACCATTAGCCGTGCGGAGAAAAGTGCTGAAGACTTTGAAAATGCATTTTGGTCAGGTGGTGATTTAAACCAACTATACGATGGTCTTTCTACAGGTAAGCGGCGTGGTAAAACACAAGGTATGGAAAGTATATTCGAGTCAGGCTATAAAGAGTTTATTCGACATAAACAAGAAGTGCATGATCGAATGGATGTGGGACATGTGACAGAAGGCATTAAGCGAGCGATGCGAGCAAGTTATAACCGTGAGATGGATGATTTAGAATCGCACTTGCCATTCTTAGCCACAGTAGGCTCAGTTAGCCCTTATATTGGCTTGTTCGGCACAGTGTGGGGCATTATGAATTCTTTTCGTTCTTTATCAAATATGACACAAGCGACACTAAGTCATGTCGCGCCAGGTATTGCCGAAGCACTTGTGGCAACTGCAATTGGCTTGTTTGCTGCAATCCCTGCTGTGATTGCTTATAACCGATTTGCATCAGGTGTTGATAGGCTGTCTATCCGCTACGAAAGTTTTATTGAAGAGTTAACCAATATCTTGCAACGTAGGTCTTAGCAGTTTATAAGGAGTTATTGTTATGGCAAGAGCACGTAAGCGTCGCATGATGAATGAAATTAATGTAGTCCCCTATATTGATGTGACTTTGGTGTTGCTGGTGATATTTATGGTTACTGCACCAATGACTAATCCAGGTTCGGTCGATTTGCCTAAAGTCGGGCAAGCGCTCAAGCAAGTAGAGGCGCCTATTATTGTTACCGTGGATAAAGACGGCGTGGCAGAAATTGAAGGTGTAAAGTTGCTCCGAGATCAATTATTATTAGAAATAAAAACACAATTAGAAAAATCACCACGCTCAGTGGTCGTGGCCGCAGATGAAAAAACGCCTTACGGTAAAGTGGTTAGTGTGATGGATTTACTAAAACAAGCCAAAGTGGAAAAAGTAGGGCTGTTGTTTCAACCAGCACCATAATTAAAGCATGATTAGAAAGCACGAGAGTTCAGTTTCTTGGAGAGCAGGCTTGCTGGCCATGCTTGTTCACGTTGTTTTGCTCTCTGTGTTGTTAATGTCTTTTAATTGGAAAACAAAAGATAATGGCGTCTTGGTAACTGACGTTGAGCTTTGGGATAAGCTTCCATCTGCACAGCCTGTGTTGCCGCCACCAGTGATTGAAAAAGCGCCTACGCCAGAACCTGAGCCATTAAAACCAGAACCGAAAATAAAAAAAGAACCAGAACCACCGCCCGTGGTTGAAGAAAAGCCAGAGCTACCTAAAGTCGATATTGAATTAGAAAATAAGAAGAAAGCGCTTGCAAAAAAGAAGAAAGAAGACGCGATAAAG
This sequence comes from uncultured Methylophilaceae bacterium, assembly GCA_964549145.1. Lineage (GTDB taxonomy): Bacteria > Pseudomonadota > Gammaproteobacteria > Burkholderiales > Methylophilaceae. The sequence goes on along the minus strand of CAZJUK010000061.1, from coordinate 1,935 downwards.
AAGAAAAAAAAATATGAAAAACAAAAAAAACTAGAGAAGAAAAGAAAAACTGAAGCTGCAAAAAAAGCCAAACAATCACGAGATAAACGAATAAGAGAAGCGGTCATTAAGCAAGATCAGCTAGATAAAGTTAGGCAAGCACTGGATGCAGAACAAAATGCGATTAATCAAAATCAAACGAACGCCGGACAAGCCAGTATTATTGGTGAATATATAAATAAAATTAAAGCTAGAATCCGTGCTAATGTAAATAAAACTGCGTGTGGTGATGGTAATCCAGAATTGAAATTTGAAATTGGATTATTACCTACAGGTCAATACCGAAAGGGCCCAAAGCTAGTCGAATCTAGTGGCATAGCAGCGTGTGACGTAGCGGTGGAGCGCGCTATTATTCTTTCGGAGCCTTTGCCATTACCCACTGATCCAGATGCCTTGGCTGAGTTTAGAGATTTAGATTTAACGTTTACACCAAATAAATAGTCTTTTGCTAAAGTTAGAGCGTTCTAACTGATATTAGTAAAGCGTAAAAGATGTAATAAAATGTAATTGCTATGGCTTCTGTGGCTGATTGCAGTAGAATTTAATTGAATTATCACGTTATACAAGGCTTTAAATACGCTATGAACATTAAATCATTATTTTTCAGTTTTATCATATTGGCGAGTTTTCCAGCTCAGGCTGCTTTGGATATAGAAATTAGTGGCGGCAGCGCACAACAAATCCCAATTGCCGTTGTTCCTTTTGATCAATCCTCAGCGTCTAAAATGAAAGAAGATATTGCAGGCATTGTGAGTGCAGATTTAGCGCGAAGTGGTCTTTTTAGAATATTAGAAACGCGCGGTATGCCTAATAAGCCAAGCAACGTATCGCAAATTAAACTTGCAGACTGGACGGCGTTGCAAGCACAGGCTGTGGTGGTTGGTAAAGTGGAAGCTGTTGCTGGTGGCCGCTATAAGGCGACGTTTCAGTTAGTCGATGCTGTCAAGGAGGCTAAGTTAGCTGATATGAACTTTCAGCTAACACCTAGCCAAGCACGAACAACAGCTCATAAAATCGCTGATGTGATCTATGAAAAATTGACTGGTGAGCCTGGTGCATTTGCTAGCCGAATCGCTTATATTACTAAATTAGGCAAGCGCTATGCGTTACAAGTGGCTGATGCAGATGGTTTTAATCCTCAAACAGTCATTTCTTCAAATGAGCCAATTATTTCACCTGCATGGTCACCGGATGGTCGAAAAATGGCTTATGTGTCTTTTGAAAAGAAAAAGCCAATCGTTTACGTGCAATCACTGACTAGTGGAAGCCGTAAAATGATTGCAAATTACAAAGGTAATAATAGTGCGCCAGCTTGGTCGCCTGATGGTGCTAAGTTAGCCATTGTGCTGACCTATGGTGCGAACTCTCAAATTTACACCATTAACGCAAATGGTGGTGGACTAAAAAGAATTACTAAAAGTAGGGGTATTGATACTGAACCAGTATTTTCACCTGACGGGAATTGGATATATTTTACGTCTGATCGTGGTGGTAGCCCGCAAATTTATAAAACATCGGTTAACGGGGGCGGTGCAAGCCGTGTGACATTTGAAGGCAGCTATAATGTGAGCCCGGATTTTTCTTATGATGGTAAATTATTAGCATATATTAGAAATGATGGCGGTAGTTTTAAAGTGGCAATACAAGATTTGGCTAGGGGTCAAGTGCAAATTTTAAGTGAAGGGCGCTTAGATGAATCGCCAAGTTTTGCGCCAAATGGGCGCGTAATTTTGTACGCCACAAAAAGAGGGTCACGAGGTTCTTTGGCAGCGGTGTCATTTGATGGTAAAGTACGTCAAAAGCTAAGTGAGTCGGGTGGAGATATTCGTGAGCCAGCTTGGGGGCCGTTAATCAATTAATTTCGAATAAATGCATAAATAGATATAATCGTTTTAA
>CAZJUK010000060.1:0-11977 GCA_964549145.1 uncultured Methylophilaceae bacterium | reverse complement strand
GTACCTCCAGAAAATTGGTCAAATTCAAATACGCCAACTGGGCCATTCCACACTACTGTGCCTGCGTTCATAATAATCTCAGCTATTTCATTGGCAGATTTTGGACCTATATCAAAAATCATATCATCAGCCGCTACATCAGAAGCATTTTTTAATTGTGCAGGTTCGTTTTCATCAAATTTTTTGCCTGTTACAACGTCCTCAGCAATTGGAATCATTGCACCACGATCAGACATTTTTTTAATTAATGCACTTGCTATGGGCACTAAATCATTTTCACATAAAGACTGTCCTACCTCTTTACCTGACGCTTTTAAAAATGTATTAGCTATGCCGCCACCGACTACTAACTGATCCACTTTTTCTGATAGGCTTTCTAATACAGTCAACTTGGTAGAGACTTTACTGCCACCTACAATTGCAACCATTGGACGTGCAGGGCTTAACAACGCTTTAGTTAACGCATCAAGCTCTTCTGTTAGTAGTATACCTGCACAAGCTACAGGTGCAAATTTGGCAATGCCATGAGTACTCGCCTGCGCGCGATGCGCAGTGCCAAAAGCATCCATCACAAACACATCACATAATGCTGCATATTTTTGTGACAATGCATCATCATTTTTCTTTTCGCCTACATTAAAACGACAATTGTCCAACAGCACTAAATCGCCATTTTCCAAACTATCAGTAGCCCCCTCACTAAGCCAGTCTTTCACTAAATGTACTGGTGTACTGAGTTTTTCTGACAGCACATCAGCAACAGGTTGCAATGAGTTTTCTTCACTATAGACGCCTTCTTCTGGCCGCCCTAAATGTGAAGTGACCATTACTTTTGCACCTGCCTTTAATGCATATTCAATCGTTGCTATAGATGCAGTAATACGTGCATCAGAAGTCACTTTCCCATCTTTCACAGGCACATTTAAATCGGAACGTATAAATACCCGTTTGCCAGCTAAATCTAAATCTGTCATTTTAATAAATTGCACTTAATACTCCTATTTTGAAATATGCTGCACAAGGCGAATCATATTGCAAGTGTACCCATACTCATTGTCATACCAACCGACCACTTTAAGAAAAGTGCTATCAAGCATAATGCTGGCACCTGCATCAAATACACCTGCTGCTGAAGCACCTCGAAAATCAGTTGACACTACTTTTTCATCCGTATAGTCAAGCACACCTTTTAGATCAGTTTCAGATGCTTTTTTCATAGCAGCACAAACAGCTTCATAATTCGCTTCTGTATTCAATTCAACCGTTAAATCAACCACTGAAACATCAGCACTAGGCACACGCATCGCCATTCCTGTGAGCTTTTTGTTCAACGCTGGAATAATTTTACCTACAGCTTTAGCCGCACCTGTGCTTGATGGGATGATATTTTCAAACACGCCACGACCACCACGCCAATCTTTTTTACTGGTGCCATCGACTGTTTTTTGTGAGGCTGTTGTTGCATGCACAGTTGTCATTAAACCGCGCTTAATACCAAAACTATCATGCAATACTTTGACTAATGGCGCTAAACCGTTAGTGGTGCATGACGCCGCAGAAACAATGGACTGACCTTTGTATTCATGATGATTGACACCGTATACATACATAGGGGTGTCATCTTTCCCAGGGGCTGACTGCACTACTTTTTTTGCACCTTGGTCAATGTGCACTTGGCAAGTTTCTTGAGTTAAAAATACACCAGTAGACTCAATAATTACATCTGCGCCACTAACTTTCCAATCAATATTACTAGGATCGCGCTCTGCAGTGACATGAATTTGTTTACCGTTCACCGTTAAATGTCCATTATCATTTTGAACATCTTGATTAAAACGGCCATGCACAGAGTCGTATTTCAACATATAAATCATGTAATCAATATCATATGAGCAGTTAATGCCGACTACTTCGACTTCACTAAACTCTGCTTCCAGAACAGCCGCACGTAATACCATGCGCCCAATTCGACCAAACCCATTAATACCTACACGAATAGTCATACATTTCCTTTGTCAATTTTATTTAACAACACCAAATTAGCAACTGTTACTTTGAATTAAATCATTTCATAAGTGCTTACCAAAACAAACTATTTAGTTGTTAAAAACAAAAGGACCTCATGTAGAGGCCCTTTTGAATCGTTCAACTTATATCAATTCTACTTAAAGTATTGATTTAACTGTTGCAACAACATTCTCAACAGTAAAGCCGAAGTGTTTCATCACTTCGCCACCAGGCGCTGATTCGCCAAATGTGTTGATACCAACAACAGCGCCTTCTAAACCAACATATTTACGCCAGAAGTCTGGATGCGCAGCTTCAACAGCAACACGTTTAACACCAGGCGTTAACACACTATCTTTGTAAGCTTGGTCTTGACGATCAAATACGTTAGTCGATGGCATTGAGACTACACGTACTTTCGTACCTGCTGCAGTTAACTCTGCAGCAGCGCCAACAGCTAAACTTAACTCAGAACCATTAGCGATAATGATCACATCGGCGTTAGCCGCATCAGAGAACACATAACCACCTTGACGTATAGATGCAAAATCTTTTGCATCATGCTTAACACCTGGAACACCTTGACGGCTTAATACTAAGGCTGTTGGGCCGTCGTTACGCTCTGCAGCAGCAACCCAAGCAATCGTTGTTTCAGTTGAATCAGCAGGACGCCATACATCCATATTAGGAATGTAACGCAACCCTGAAGTGTTTTCTACTGGCTGATGAGTAGGACCATCTTCACCTTGACCGATAGAATCATGAGTTAACACATAAACCACGCGTTGATGCATTAATGCAGCCATACGCATACCATTTTTCATGTAATCAGAGAACATGTGGAATGTACCGCCGTATGGCAATAAGCCACCGTGCAATGCCATACCGTTCATGATTGCAGCCATACCGAACTCGCGAACACCATATGAAATATAGTTACCAGTCTCTTTACCACTAACATGTTTGAAACTAGCCGCTGCAGTTAAGTTAGAACCAGTTAAGTCAGCAGAACCACCTAAGAACTCAGGCAATATTGGCGCTAGTGCGGTAATTGCATTTTGCGATGCTTTACGTGTTGCTACTTTTTCAGCTTTTTCATTTGTTTCTGCAATAATTTTATCTGTTACTGATTTCCAATTAGCTGGTAACTCACTTGCCATACGACGTGTAAACTCTTTCGCCTCTGCTGGGAATGCTTTAGCGTAAGCAGCAAACTTATCGTTCCAAGCCGCTTCTTTTACAGCACCCTTTTCTTTTTGATTCCAACCATCATAGACATCTTGTGGGATGACGAATGGATCATGTGGCCAATTGATCTCTTTTCTTACAAGGGCAACTTCGTCGTCACCTAGTGCAGCACCATGGCAGTCATGTGAGCCAGATTTGTTTGGTGAACCTTTACCAATAATTGTCTTACAGCAAATTAATGTTGGTTTATCAGTTACTTTTTTCGCTTCATCAATTGCTTTTTGAATAGCATCAGCATCATGGCCATCGACTGAAAGCACATGCCAGCCATATGACTCAAAACGCCCCTGCGTATCATCTGTATACCAACCTTCAATGTGCCCATCGATAGAAATACCGTTGTCATCCCAAAAAGCAACCAATTTGCCTAAGCCCCATGTCCCAGCTAGCGCACAAGCTTCGTGAGAAACGCCTTCCATCATGCAACCATCACCTAAAAACACATAAGTGTAATGATCAACAATATCGTGACCTGGCTTGTTAAATTGATCAGCCATTAACTTTTCAGCCATTGCAAAACCAACACCGTTTGAAATACCTTGACCTAACGGGCCAGTAGTCGTTTCAATACCTGGCGCATACCCGTATTCTGGGTGTCCCGCACATTTTGAATGTAATTGACGGAAAGAAGCTAGTTGCTCCATTGGCAAATCGTAACCTGTCAAATGCAACAATGAATAAATAAGCATAGAGCCATGGCCGTTTGACAATACAAAACGGTCACGATCTGCCCAGTCAGCATTAGCTGGATTATGGTTCATGTTATTGTTCCACACAACCTCTGCAATTTCAGCCATGCCCATAGGTGCGCCTGGGTGGCCAGATTTAGCTTTTTGCACTGCGTCCATGCTTAACGCACGGATGGCATTACATAAGTCTGTACGAGTTGCCATTGTTATCTCCCTAGTTATATAGTAATAATTTTTGGTTTTACTCTAAATCAAATAAAACCTTATTCGAATTCCGTTAAAAAAGTGGCCTATAAAACCACTTTTTCAAAAAGGACTAAATTAATGCTTATTATAGCCTATTTGAGCAATATTTAGCTTAAGAAAAAGCTTGTTTTAAGACTTAGGGAAGCCTAATTGAATCGTGAGTTCGAAAAAAACTGTAAATTTCTTAAAAAATTTATTGTAGCAAAGCTTGAAATGTCAGTACAAAATGAAAAAATATTTAGCACGCGACTTAATTCAAACCGAGTAACAAATATTGATTAATAGTTTAGAATGGATTTGACTAATTTTAGGGTAAATTAATCTAAGAAAAGTACTTAAAGTTTGCTATCTACTTTCCCTTGCTGAGCGCATCACAAAGACAAACAAACTAAAAAGAACTAACCAAAGGGCTGATTTATTTGAAATTAAATGTGTTTTTTTAGCAATAAAACCAACTTCCAACTTCTTAACATCAGCAGGCGAATCAAAAAAACCTAACACTTCTTGCTCAAAATTGCTCGCAACTGAAACTAACTTTGTTTCAAACTGAAGCTTAACAGGTGCTGTTTGAAATTTAGCTGCTAATGTTGGAGCCTCCGCTGCAGACGCAATATTTGAAAATAACAACATACCTAATACGATTGAAAATACTGAACACTTATACATACTCGATTGACTCCAAAAATTAAAAACCTAAAAAGTTAATTAGGTATTTGCAATTTAGGTGCCAAAAAAATAAATTTAATTAAGCATTAAAAATCAATAAGTTAGCTTTATTACACTAGGACTTCATGTCTTGTTTCTGACAGTAGTGTCGAAAATCAAGTAATGAAAAAACTGTTTTACTTTAAAAAGTGACACCAAACTAAAGCACTACTTGCCGCTTAGTCGTTATGGATTCCAATACCGCCTCAATGGCTTTGCAATTATCTTTTGCGTCTTGGAACGTTAAATAAGGATGCATATCGTTCAGCACGCAATCACTAAAATGTATAATTTCAAGTGTAAAGTGATTTTCTGGCGCTAGCTTCTCTTCAGCTGATTTGCCATCTTCAGTTTCCCATGTCAATACAGGCACATCATCAAACGCCCAAGTAGTGTGGCATTTCAACCACCCTTTAGTACCAATTAATTCATATTCAGATTTCCGCGAACGCTCAAAACTAATGTCAAACTGTCCAAATCTTGCACGGCCTTCTGCATCGTTGCCAAAATCTAACACGCCACTGGTTACAATATCTGCGCCATGTTCATTAAGTTTTGCATGTGCGACGACTGATTTTGCTGCTGCAGGTATATGGTTATTCGCAAAGCACCATCGTAATGAATGAATCGCATAAGGACCGATGTCCCACATCGCTCCACCGCCCTTCGCCATACTGCGGTTAATGCGGTACATACGCGAGGGTTTCATTAAAAATGAAAAGCTAGAATGCGCAGAAAGCACGTCTCCGATTAAGCCAGAATCAATAATTTCTTGCATGCGTAAATGCTGCGGATGGAAGCGATACATAAAACCTTCCATCACTTTCACTTTGTTTCTAACTGCGGCAGCTTCAATATCATCAATTTCAGCTGCATTAGTGGTCATCGGTTTTTCAATCAGCACGTGCTTACCAGCATTCATTGCTTTAATTGACCAAGCTGTGTGTTCTTCATTTGCCATCGGGCAATAAATGGCATCAATCTCATCATTAGCGATTAGTGCTTCAAAGCTGTCATAGCACTTCACGCTTTCCCCATGTGTTTCTAAAAAGCCAGGCGGCGCATATTTTTCTAAGGTTTCTTTTGCTGCACCAACACGGCGGCTTGCAACCGCTATTAATTCAGCATTAGGCGCTTCAATAATCGCTGGCAATAAACGTTGATTGACGCGTGCCCCACCCATAATGCCCCATTTTATTTTTTGTTTGCTCATCCTAATTCCTCATTAAAATTTCAATTCAAAAACATTATACAATGCGATAAATACAATGGACTAAATACAGCATACTAAATACAATGCAACAAAATATATTAAGGTAGTTTATATGTTTCATTATGCAGAATTCACTCATCTCCTCACTACCAATCATGCAATACGCTAATATTCAATGGAATGGAGGACAGCCTTTTTCACTTGATTTCGATGATGTGTATTACTCATTAGATAATGGTTTGCAAGAAACTGAATTTGTATTCATTCAGCATAATCAGCTAATTGATCGCTTTAAAAGCCTAAAAGAAAACACATTTACCATTCACGAAACAGGCTTTGGCACTGGGCTTAACTTTTTTGTGGCGGCAAAACATTGGCTAGAAAATGCACCTGCCAATACCCATTGTCATTATGTGTCTATTGAATGTTTTCCATTAAAACTAGAAGACATGATTCGCGCCAATCAACATTGGGGGGAATTTGATGCATTGCTAGCACAAATAAAAAAAGATTATAGCGGCCTTAAACAAGGAATAAATCAATTACAAATCAAAAGCACAGATTCGCGAGCAAGCATTACTCTTGAGTTAAGGATTGGAGATATCAACGCACTATTACCACAAACTAAAAGCAAAGCAGACGCTTGGTTTTTAGATGGTTTTGCACCCGCAAAAAATCCAACTATGTGGAATGAGGAAGTCACCAATCAAATAGCAAGACTATCAAAGCCTAACGCCACTTTCTCCACATTCACCAGCGCAGGTAAAGTGAAACGTCAATTACAAGCCGTAGGCTTTGAAGTAAAAAAAATCAAAGGCTTTGGCAAAAAACGAGAAATGCTAATTGGTCGCTTTATTTCTTTATCTATTTAAATATATATAATTTATCGCGACTGTTTTTTAAAATCGATTAAATACCACGCTGCTCTTTAATTAGATCATAAGCCACTTGAATTTCCTTGGCTTGCTCGGTAGCCACTGCAATCATATCTTCTGGCAGCCCCTGGCCAATGAGTTTGTCAGGATGATATTGGCTCATCAGCTTACGATATGCACGTTTAATTTCCTGGTCAGTTTGACTCTTAGTGACCCCTAAGGCTTTATAAGCATCTGCTAATGCAGTTTTGGAGGTTGGCTGACCCGCAGCAAAGTGCGATTGATTCAATACCATATCCAACATCTGCTGGAACGTGGCCTGACTGTAGCCCAGATGTGTAGCGATCCTGCCTAGCAAAGCACGTTCAGCCAGGTCTAATTTTCCGTCCGCCAATGCCATTACAATCAGATACATCAGTAACATTTGCTTCAAATTAAGCGTTTGACCACAGGCTGCCACAAAAGCATCTAGCGTTACGGTGATGTCAAAATCAGCGTCAGCACCCTCTTTAAACTGGCTAATAGCCTGCTCTCGATGCTCTGCCGTCATGCCTGTTTTTTGTATAAACAATTCGACGTGGTCGATTTCATCTTTTGTAATTTTCCCGTCAGCTTTAGCGATCTTGCCCATCAATGCAAAAACCGTTTTCATAAAGATAGCTTGACGTTGGGCATTACCTAGCGGGTTAATGCCACCAACACCATAATCTCTAGCGCGGTCAAAGCTACCGCCGATGAAATAGCCAAATATGGCACCGAAAAATCCAAAAAAGTAATAACCAGCAATGGCGATAATAATTTTAAACACTTGATAACCTTATAATTTGCGTATTAGCGTCAATCGTTTTAACTACGCTGTAAAAGAAAGTTGGTAAACCGTAAAAGCAGTCGCCAGCTAGCATTGCAATTTAACCACCTTGCGCCTCAACTTGATTAATATATTCGTTGTACCCTTCGGCTTCCATTTCCGCAACATGAATAAAACGAAGACATGCAGAGTTGATACAGTAACGCAAGCCGCCCTGGTCTTGCGGCCCATCAGTAAAAACATGTCCTAGATGACTGTCACCATGCTTCGAACGTACTTCAGTACGGCTCATGCCGTGCGTTACGTCCTGCAATTCATTAATATATGTTTTATCAATCGGCTTGCTAAAACTTGGCCAGCCGCAACCTGATTCAAATTTTTCAGCCGAAGCAAACAAAGGTTCACCTGATACGATATCGACATAGATGCCTGGCTCATTATTATTCAAATATTCCCCGCTTCCAGCTCTCTCGGTGCCACTCTCCTGCGTCACACGATATTGTTCTGGTGTTAATGACGCCACAGTAGTAGCATTTTTTGTATATTGAGTCATGAGGTTATGTCCTTTGAGCGCGGCTCATTAGTTCTTTGGGCGTACTTAGGTTTGAGTAGACAACTTAAAGTCTTAAAAAGTACAGTTTTAAAAAAATATCACGTCTCTAACATCTTATTCAGCATTCCACTTAATACTACAACCAATACTAGCAGTTTGTTCTTTTGGCCCATGACCTGTTTGTCCGATTTGCTTCATGGCACAGAATAAATCGCGTGTACTTTCAACAGTAGTTTCTTTGCCACTTTCATCAAAACGGCCGCGATACTGCAGTTCAAACCGATGATTAAAGCCAAAAAAATCTGGGGTGCATACCGCGCCATAAGCTTTGGCAACTGCTTGTGTTTCATCGATTAAATAGGGAAAAGAAAAGTCCATTTTTGTGGCGATTTTTTGCATACTTGCAAAGCTGTCTTCAGGATAATCTGTCGGGTCATTACTCATAATCGCCACTGTATTAACGGCCATTGTTTTTAATTCACGCACATCAGCAATCAACCGCGGTAAAATAGACTTTACATAGGGGCAGTGATTACAAATAAACATAACTAACAAGCCTTTTTCGCCCATGACCGCTTTTAGGTCAACAGTATTTTTATTTGTGCTTAACAAATTAAATGGCCGTGCTTGCCAACCAAATTCACATACAGGTGGATTAATACTTGACATGCCTAATCTCTTCCATAAATTTCGCTATAATTAACTATTATAGTTCAAACAATAATAATCTTAGCATTAAGAGATCGTCAGACTTAAGAGATTATCAAATACATCATTATGAGCAATCACCGTTTTTATAGCCCAGACAGCTTAACAATAGGCGAAAATATTAAGCTTAATAGCAATGCGGCCGCGCATGCCACGCGGGTATTGCGTTTGCAAGCAGGAGATGCACTCAAGCTATTCAATGGGGATGGCTTTGATTACGAATGCGAGCTCATTAGCCTTAAAAAAAGTGAAGTGCTAGCCAATGTAAAATCACGCTTAGCAGTTGAAAATGAATCTCCGCTTAACATCACTTTATTGCAAGGCATTTCAAGTGGTGACCGTATGGATTACACCATACAAAAAGCAGTCGAGCTGGGTGTTAAGCAAATACAACCTATAGCCACCGAACGTAGCCTTGTTAAACTTAATCCAGAACGTGCACAAAAACGCTTAAGCCATTGGCAGAATGTTATCACTTCAGCTTGTGAGCAAAGTGGCCGCGCATTTGTGCCACAAATAAACATGCCCATCTCGCTCAGCCTTTGGCTAGCAAACAATGCACAACAACAAACTTGCCGTATATTACTTAATCCCGTTGGCGCTAAACGCTTAGCTGATATAGAAAAGTCAAATGATGAAATTCAATTGCTGATCGGCGCAGAAGGTGGCTTAAGTTCAAATGAAATAGAAGCCGCCAGCGTGAGTGGTTTTCAATCGCTCATCTTGGGTTCACGCATCTTACGCACAGAAACAGCCGCACTCGCTGCAATTGCCAGCATGCATAGCTTGTGGGGAGACTTTTAAACTAAGGGAAAAATTAGCATATTGATTCTGCCAAATTTTCTTTATTACATAAAATTAATGCTTCTGCAAAACAGGGCCTCAAACAGCACTAGACCGCATATTAAATGCTTAACCCGCAAACATTAACTCGTGAGCAGCGCAAACCTAGATAGGCCACGCTGCTATTTTCTAATAAACACTTTTTACAAAGTGCCAGATTCATCTAAACATTACTTGATAAACAACATTTCACGATACTTCGGTAATGGCCATACACTGTCATCAACCAATGTTTCAAGTGTATCCGCAGCAGTACGCACATCCTCCATCAAACCACGCACATCATGTGCTAAGAAGTTCATATGATCTTCAATTGAAGCAAAGTCTTCTTTTGCTAATGCCGCACTTAATTGCTCCACCGAAGCCATCATTGCATTAGCTGCATCAGTCACAGCCTCAGCTGGCGAAGGCTTCAACTTAGCACTAAGCGGACCTAAGCTCGTTAAATAACTAACAGCTGCTGGGTAAATCATCGTAGTGGCCATTTCAACCACTAGATTAGCCTCCAATTCTATCGTTAGCACATATTGCTCTGCATATACTTCAAATCGACTTTCCAGCTCCGGTGGTGTTAATACGCCTGTTCTAGTGAATAGCTCAATTACTTCTGGAGATTTAAAGGCTGGTAGCGCATCTGCTGTTGTCGGGATGTTTTTCAAGCCACGTTCTTTCACTGCCATCTCATGCCACTCGCTTGAGTAACCATCACCACCAAATACGACATTACCATGCGACTCCATGATTTCTTTTAACACTGTGAATACGGCTGCTGGTGTCGCAGCACCATCATCTAATTCAACTTTTAGTTTGTTAGCAATCCAATCTAAGGAATCAGCTAACATGGTATTCATTGCCACTAATGGACCAGAGACTGATTGTGATGAACCAACGGCACGAAACTCAAAACGATTGCCGGTAAATGCAAATGGTGAGGTACGGTTTCTGTCCCCTGGGTCACGTTTAAAGCTTAAAATTTGTGACAAACCTAAATCCATTTCGCCACCATCTTTAGGCACATGCAATGCGCCTGTTTTAATATCATCAAATACTTTTTCGAGTTGATCGCCAAGGTAAACAGATAAAATCGCTGGTGGCGCTTCATTCGCCCCTAAACGGTGATCGTTTGCTGCCGAAGCAATTACTGCCCGTAATAGTGGACCAAACTTATGTACACCGCGAATCACTGCACCACAAAATACTAAAAAGTTAAGATTCTCATTTGGTGTATTGCCAGGATCAAGTAAGTTACCTTGTGTTGAGTTACCAACTGACCAGTTAACGTGCTTGCCAGAACCATTCACGCCTGCAAATGGTTTCTCATGTAACAAGCATAAGAACCCGTGGGATTTTGCCGTGTTTTTCATCATCGTCATCAACAATTGTTGATGATCAGCCGCTACATTGGCTGCCTCAAAGTACGGCGCAATTTCAAATTGCCCTGGCGCCACTTCGTTATGATGTGTTTTAGCAGGAATGCCTAATTTGTATAACTTATCTTCAAAGTCTTGCATAAACACTTGCACGCGTTCTGGAATCGCACCAAAATAATGGTCATCAAATTGCTGGCCTTTAGGTGACGCGGCGCCAAACAACGTTCTACCTGTCAATAGCAAATCAGGCCGTGCATTCGCAAAAGCCTCATCGACCAAGAAGTACTCTTGCTCAGCACCACAACTTGAGTGCAGCGTTGCAATTTCAGCTTCACCCATAAGAGATAATACTCTTTGCGCTGCATTATTCATTGCCGAATTAGAGCGTAGCAATGGGATTTTCTTATCAAGCGCCTCACCTGTCCATGAAATAAACACACTAGGAATCGTCAATACAGCACCATTAGCTGTATGCATAATATAAGCAGGACTGGTTGGGTCCCACGCGGTATAACCACGCGCAGCATTTGTTAAACGTAAACTACCATTAGGGAAAGAGGAGCCATCAGGCTCACCTTTAATGAGCAAACCACCTGTAAACTCTGTGATAGAACCACCATCAGAATTAGTAATGATAAAACCATCATGCTTTTCAGCGGTGGTATTCGTCATTGGGTAAAATATATGTGAAAAAAACTTAGCACCTTTAGAC
>CAZJUK010000059.1:0-12013 GCA_964549145.1 uncultured Methylophilaceae bacterium | reverse complement strand
CTATTGTTAGCTAGCCCACTTAAAATTTGTGGTGAGGTGACGTTACCGATTCATCACTGCCTGCTTTCTAAGCAAAATGATATTAGTAAAATCTCACATGTTTTTTCGCATAGCCAGTCATTGTCACAATGTCATGAATGGCTGAATGGTATGCTACCGAATGTTCAACGCGAGGCTGTGACTAGCAATGCTTTTGCTGCAAAAATGATTCATGATTTAGTGTCAGCGGATGGCACATTTGCGGCTGCAATTGCTAGCAAACGTGCAGCTGAGTTATTTGGTTTAAATGTGTTAGTTGAAAATATTGAAGACGACCCAAAAAATACAACCCGCTTTTTAGTACTTGGGTTGGAAGAGGTTGCGCCTTCAGGTAAAGATAAAACATCATTAGCCATTAGTGCTAATAATAAACCAGGTGCAGTAGTAGAACTCTTAGCTCCATTAGCACATCACGGCGTGAGTATGACTAAGTTGGAATCACGACCTTCAAAACAAAACTTATGGGACTATGTGTTTTTTGTTGATATCGAAGGTCATCAGTCTGATAGTAACGTTCAAGCAGCACTTGACGAGTTACGAGATAAAGCATCTTATATAAAAGTGCTTGGCTCTTATCCTGTTGCAGTTCTTTAATTATCAATCATGAATAATTCTTTATTAGCATCTGAGTACATACGCGCGATGGCACCTTATCAAGGCGGTAAGCCAATTAGCGAGTTAGCACGCGAAATGGGACTTGATGAAGCTAGTATTGTTAAACTAGCCTCAAATGAGAACCCACTAGGGATGAGTCCAAAAGCGCTAGCAGCCATTGAAGAAGCCGCTGTTGATATTGCGCGTTATCCTGACGGCAACTGTTTTTCTTTGCGCAACGTGGTTAGCCAGCGGTTTGAAGTAGCAGAAGAGAAAATTGTATTTGGCAATGGCTCGAACGATATTTTAGAATTAGTTGCACGTGCTTTTTTACAAGTCGATGATGAAGCTATTTATTCCAAACATGCTTTTGTTGTTTACTCATTAGTCACGCAAGCGGTAGGTGCAAAAGGGGTGGTTGTGCCAGCAAAAAACCATGCACATGATTTATCCGCTTTCTTGTCTGCAATTACACCCAAAACACGGGTTATATTTATTGCAAACCCGAACAATCCTACAGGTACATTGATTGCTAAAGATGCGCTATATGATGCATTAAAGGAAATTCCAAGTAATGTGCTTGTAGTATTAGATGAAGCTTATGATGAATATTTGTCTGCAGAGCTTAAATCTGAGGCAATCAGCTGGTTGAGTAAGTTTGATAATTTAATTATTTCACGCACGTTCTCAAAGGCTTATGGCTTAGCTGGTTTGCGTGTCGGGTTTGGGTTGATGCATGCAAGTATTGCTAATATTTTAAATCGTATCCGACAGCCTTTTAATGTCAATTCCATAGCACAGGCGGCAGCGATTGCGTCATTGGAAGATGAGGCCTTTGTTGCCAAAAGTTATGCAGCGAATCAAGGAGGGATGCTGCAACTTGAAAGCGGTCTAAAGCAACTTGGTTTAAACTATATTAAATCATATGGAAATTTTATTAGCTTCGCAGTGCCAAACGCACTAGAAGTTAACAAGCAGTTATTAAAGCAAGGCGTAATTGTTCGACCTATCGCTATTTACGAAATGCCTGATTACTTGCGGGTTAGCATTGGACTCTTTAGTGAAAACGAACGTTTTTTATCAGTATTAGAAGAGATTATAAAAATAAAATGAGTAAGTACGAAAAATTTGCGACCGATGATGTGCGCATTAAAGAAATTCAAGAGCTGATTGTGCCATCAGTACTATTGTCGCGGCTTAAAGAAAGTGCTAGAACTACAGAAAATATTTTGGTGACTCGAAAAGCGATTAGCCAAATTTTGCAACAAAAAGATGACCGCCTGTTGATTATTGTTGGCCCTTGTTCTATTCATGACCCTAAAGCAGGGTTTGAATATGCACAACGATTATCAGCATTACGCAAACAGGTAGCAAGTGAACTATTAATTGTGATGCGGGTGTATTTTGAAAAACCACGTACAACGGTGGGTTGGAAGGGTTTAATTAATGACCCGCAGTTGGATGGTAGTTACGATATTAATGAAGGCTTAGAAATCGCCCGTAAGTTTCTACTTGATGTGAATGAAATTGGCTTACCAGCTGGCGTGGAGTTTTTAGACACTATTACACCTCAATATACGGCAGACTTAGTGAGTTGGGGCGCGATTGGCGCACGAACAACAGAGTCACAAGTACATCGGGAATTATCATCTGGTTTGTCTTGTCCAATCGGGTTTAAAAATGCCACAGATGGTGATGTTCGCGTGGCGATTGATGCAATTAAAACGGCTTCAAGTCCACATCATTTTTTATCGGTGACAAAGCAGGGGCGTTCAGCGATTATTTCTACAACAGGTAATGAAGACTGTCATGTAATTTTGCGTGGCGGTAAAACACCTAATTTTGATGCTGAAAATGTAGCCGCAGTGACTAAGCGCCTTGCGGAGGCTAGCTTAATACCAAGTATTATGATTGATTGTAGTCATGCTAATAGTCAAAAAAACTACTTGAAACAAAAAGAAGTAGCGGCAGATGTAGCAAGACAAATCACCGATGGTAACCAAAATATTGTCGGCTTAATGCTAGAGTCGCATATCAATGAAGGACGGCAAGATCATGCACCAGGTGAATTGTTAGAGTATGGAAAATCGATTACCGATGCATGCTTGGGTTGGCAAGATAGTGTTGATACATTAAAAAACCTTGCGAACGCAGTGCGTGTGCGACGTCGCCTAAGAAAAAAATTAATTGAATGAAGTCATTTGTCATGAGCATCATGGAAATCACTAGCATTTAATCATTGTAGCTATCAGGGTTGTGCAGAAACTACTGCGTATAGTATTAGTCATACCAATACATCATAGAACAGTACATCAAGGCAATGCGATTAACCGGTTTTTTTGATGGACTTTTTGTTTATTAAATTTTGGAGAATGATTATGTGGACAACACCAGCTGCAACAGAAATGCGTTTCGGTTTCGAAGTAACCATGTACGTAATGAACAAGTAATTTTTTTATAATAAAGGCTGTCGTGAGACAGCTTTTTTAACGTCTTTACGTTTAAAACAGCGTAAAATTTAGTTTTAACTCATTGATCAAAGAAACTCATGCATATACACGTATTAGGCTCAGGTGCTGGTGGCGGATTCCCACAGTGGAACTGTAACTGCGAAAACTGTAAAGGGGTGCGCGCGGGCACTATTAAAGCAACACCACGTACCCAATCTTCGATCGCTGTTAGTGCTAACGGAACTGATTGGGTATTATTCAATGCTTCTCCAGATATTAAAAAGCAACTAGATAGTTTTCCTGCAATTCAACCTGCTCGCCAAGTACGAGATACAGCGATTACAGCTATCGTGATTACGGATGCACAAATCGATCATGTAACTGGTTTATTAACGCTTAGAGAGCACAATAAACCGTGGGATATTTATTGTACTGAGGCGGTCAAAGGTGACTTAACCACTGGGTTTCCTGTGTTTAATATTTTGGGGCATTTCAGAGGCATTAATCATCATGAAATTGCGACTGATGAAGCGACCTTTACGATACCGACAGCAGAAGGTATTGAATTTACAGCTGTGCCATTATTAAGTGAGGCACCACCTTATTCACCTCATCGCGGTAATACGGTGCCTGGCGATAATATCGGCATGCATATGAAAGACACGTGTTCAGGTAAAAGTTTATTTTACGCACCTGGCTTGGGTGAGGCGGAGCCTCATGTGTTGGAATACATGCGAGATTCCGATTGTATCTTAGTTGATGGCACTGTTTGGACAGATGATGAAATGTCGAAAGAGGGTATCAGTGATAAACGTGCCAGCGAAATGGGTCATTTAGATCAGTCAAGTGATGGTGGAATTATGAGCATCTTAAACGCGATGGAAAAGCCACGCAAGATATTGATTCATATTAATAATACCAACCCGATTCTAAACGAAGAATCACCACAACGTGCTATCCTGAATGCGGCAGCAATTGAACTTGCTTATGATGGTATGGATATCACTCTTTAAGGGTATTTGGAAATGAGCGAAGTGAAAAACGAATTAGCACCAGAAGAATTATTACCATGGTCACGTGAAGAGTTTGAAGAAAAATTACGTGAAAAGGGTAAGGGCTACCATATCTACCACCCATTCCACGTAATGATGTATGAAGGTCAGCTAAGTAAAGAACAATTACAGAGCTGGGTGGCCAACCGTTTTTACTACCAAATTTCTATACCTATGAAAGATGGTGCCATTCTTTCTAATTGTGATGACGTTGAAGTACGTAAACAGTGGGTAGTTCGCATTACAGACCACGATGGTATCGGTGATGCGATGGGTGGTATTGAAGCCTGGATTCAACTAGGTAAGGCTGTTGGCCTGACCCGTGAACAAATAGTGAGTTTAGAAATGGTGAGTCCTGGTGTACGTTTTGCAGTGGATGCTTATGTTAATTTTGCAAAACAACGCTCATGGCAAGAATCAGTATGTTCTAGCCTAACAGAATTATTTGCGCCACATATTCATCAGCAG
This sequence comes from uncultured Methylophilaceae bacterium, assembly GCA_964549145.1. Taxonomy (GTDB): domain Bacteria; phylum Pseudomonadota; class Gammaproteobacteria; order Burkholderiales; family Methylophilaceae. The sequence goes on along the minus strand of CAZJUK010000059.1, from coordinate 7,410 downwards.
CGTATTAGCTCATGGCCAACGGTGTACCCGTGGATTGATGAAAGTGGCTTAGTGTATTTTAAAAAACGACTCACAGAGGCACGCCGTGATGTTGAGCAGGGTTTGTATGTCACGTTAGATTACTTTAGTACCTCTCGTAAAATGCAATTAAAAGCGTTAGATATTCTGCAGTTCAAACTCAATGTGCTTTGGGTCCTTGCAGATTCGATCATGCTGGCATCAACTAATATAACGACTGAGGGTGTTCAATACAACCGTCAACCTGTGATTAACTTTAAGTAAAGATTGAAAATATTATGGCAGATGAGATCAAACATTCAGATATTTACGGCCTTGCATTGCATCATCGCTTTCAATGGGAAGAAGCACAAAATAACTACGTGATTTTATTCCCAGAAGGCATGGTGAAATTGCATGGCGGTGCTGGCGAGGTGATGCAACTGGTCGATGGTAAGGCTTCTGTCGGTGATATTGTCGCGGCATTAAAAGTAAAGTTTCCAGATGCCAAAAGTATTGAAGTAGATATTATTGGTATGTTTGAAATGGCTGTAGGTAAGGCATGGTTGACGAAAAAATAACTTAGTAAGCTAAACTAACATTAAGGAGAATTCAAGTGTCACAACCAACCTCTTTGGGTGAATCACCTGTTCAAAAAGAACTTAGCGGTCAAGTCCAGAATAATGGTGTTGCCGCTAACACCACACAGACACAACCATTATGGCTGCTGGCAGAGGTCACTTATCGCTGCCCGCTACAGTGTGCTTTTTGTTTCAATCCAACTGACTTTGATAAGCATACGCAAAATGAGCTGACGACTGAGCAGTGGATAGATGCTTTACGTGATGCGCGTAAACTGGGTGCGATTCAGCTCGGTATTTCTGGCGGTGAGCCCTTATTGCGGAATGACATTGAAGAGATCGTAGTTGAGGCTAAAAAATTAGGTTATTACAGCAACTTAATTACTTCAGGTGTTGGCTTAACTGAAAAACGTATCCAAGCATTTAAAGACGGCGGCTTAGATCATATTCAGCTTTCGATGCATGATATTACGGCAGAAATTAATAACTTTATTACCAATACAACAACGTTTAAACTCAAACAAAAAGTAGCGGCGATGATTAAAGGCCATGGCTACCCAATGGTGCTTAACGTGGTGCTACATCGCTATAACATCGACCATCTTAAAGAAATTCTTGAAATGGCAGAAGCCTTAGGTGCCGATTATATTGAACTGGCGAATACGCAGTACTACGGTTGGTCATTAGTGAATCGGGATCAGTTAATGCCATTAAAATCGCAAGTGGATGAGGCTGAAAGAATTACAAATGAGTTTAGAGAAAAAACTGATAGCAAAATGAAGATTTTCTTTGTGGTGCCAGATTACTTTGGTGATAGGCCTAAAAAGTGCATGAATGGCTGGGGCGAGGTATTCATGATTGTGACAGCCAATGGTGATGTATTGCCATGTCACTCGGCACGTGTGCTACCTAATATGAAGTTTCCAAGCGTGCTTGAGCATGGGCTTGAGTATGCCTGGAAAGAAAGTCCAGCCTTTAATAAGTACCGTGGTGATGATTGGATGAAAGAGCCTTGTCGCACGTGTCCTGAAAAAGAGAATGACTTAGGAGGTTGCCGATGCCAAGCATTCTTACTCTCTGGCGATGCTGAAAGTGCAGATCCTGTTTGCTCACTTTCACCAAACCATCACTTAATTGAACAAGCGATTGAAGACTCACAAAATCCAGTGCTGTCAGAGAAACCGATTATTTTTAGGACCAATGAAAAATCTAAGCAGTACTCAGAAGGTGATAAAGAACGGATTGAGGGTTTCCACGCAGTACCTTAGTACAAAATCTGTTAATACACAGTTTCTAAATATTAAAGCATCTTAATATTAGTCGGTATAATCAAAGGCGCAGTCAATGCGTCTTTTTTAATGTAAAACATTAAATATATTATATAAATCATTGATATATAAAAGAATATAAGTTGAAATCACAATCTAATTTTCTCGTTTATGCCTTAGCATCACTCGCTGCATTAGCGCCATTCGCCATTGATACCTACTTACCTGCATTCCATGTAATGAGTGAGGCATTAGGTGCAACGGATATACAAATACAGCAAAGCTTAACGTTTTATTTATTACCCTATGCCGCGATGACTTTATGGCATGGCGCCATATCTGACTCGATTGGTCGAATTACAACCATTAAGTGGGGCTTGGGTATTTTTGTATTAGCAAGCATTGGCTGTGCATTAGCCACTAATGTTGAAACCTTATGGTTTTTTAGGGCTTTGCAAGGCGCTAGTGGTGGTGCTGGTAATACGGTTGCCCGAGCCATGGTGCGTGATCTATTTGAAGGCCCACAGGCACAGCGTGTGATGGCAACTGTACAAATGTTGTTTGGTATCGCACCCGCTGTCGCACCCATTATTGGTGGTTTTCTATTAGGAGTGCATTGGCAGGCAATCTTTATTTTCTTGGCTATATATGCGGCAATTAGTTTGTGGGCAGCAGTTAAATTTTTACCAGAAACAATGCCGCCAGAAAAGCGCATGAAGCTTTCGGCTGATAATGTGATGAATAGTTATAAAACCATTTTTAGTGATAGCGAATATACAAAATTAATCATCGCTATTGGCGCTAATTTTTCTGGCTTCTTTCTCTATGTACTAGCAAGCCCTGTATTTTTAGCCAAACATTTAGGCTTGTCAGCACAGCAATACGGTTATTTATTCATTCCGACAGTGACAGGCATGGTGCTTGGTTCTTATTTAGCTAAGCGAGCAGCAGGGCGAATAGCATCACAAAAGGTAGTGAAGTTGGCTTACGTTTGGATGGGCCTACTTGCAGTATTGAATGTAATTATTTGCTACACGCAACCAATTAGTTTGATTGCGAATATATTACCAATTGCACTGTTTAATATTGGCATGGCCATGTGTATGCCTATCTTGTCCTTAGCAGCGCTCAATAGACACCCTAAAATACGCGGTACAGCGGCGTCAGGGCAAGCTTTTATGCAAATGCTAGTATCGACTGTATCGGCTGGTATTGTCGTACCATTTGCTTGGTATGCCCCATCTGGCTTAGCAATCGCAATGCTCGCTTATGTTGTGCTTGGGCTGTTTGCAATTATGTCGACACAATTATGGCAAGCCAAAATCTAGTACAGTCATCAATTGGTAAAATTATCTACTAGTGTTGTCATCTAGTGGTTTCAAGTCGTTTCTTGCTACGCTTAAGCCCGAAAGTCGCTTGCTCAATTTGAATCACTTGCTAATGCAAAATCTCAGATAAGTTCTCAACGCTTAAAACTATGCCCTTAAAAAACAATAGGGAATGAGTGTTTGCTCTGCTGATCTTTATAAAAACTTACTTTTTTTATTATATAGTGTAGTTAAAAATGTAGAATACAACCTATTGATTCTTATTATGTGACAATCACTTTATTGAGTGAAAGACACTTTGCAGTTGAACGTTAAAGGTTGGCCTGATGGCAGAAAAAGAATATGACGCGGATTCCGTAAAGGTTCTTCGCGGGTTAGAGCCTGTGCGAGCAAGGCCAGGCATGTACACACGAACTGACTCACCAACACACATTGTACAAGAGGTGATTGATAACTCAGCAGATGAGGCGTTAGGCGGGCACGCAACGAATATAAACGTCACTATTTTTAAAAATGGTGCGATTCAAGTTTCCGATAATGGCCGTGGTATTCCAGTTCAAATTCCCAATGGTGAAACACAAACGGCGGTTGAATTAGTGTTTGTCCAACTTCACGCAGGTGGTAAGTTTGATAAAGAGGACGAAAGCAGTTCGTATCGCTTCTCGGGTGGTTTGCATGGGGTTGGTGTATCAGTGACAAATGCATTGTCGACTCGCCTAGAAGTCATCGTAAAGCGTGATGGCAATGTATATAGCCTAGCTTTTGAACATGGTGACCGTGTGCAAGCATTAGAAATAACAGGAAAATGTGCAAAAAAAGACACTGGCACCACTGTTAAATGCTGGCCAGACCCACAATACTTTGATGCACCAAAAGTTTCTCTTACCCAATTAGAGCATTTAATTAAATCAAAAGCGGTATTACTGCCTGGCGTCACTGTTACGCTTTCAATAGAAGGCGATAACGGCTTTGAAGAAAAGTCATGGACTTATGCTGAAGGCCTGTCTCAATATCTTGATGAGCTTATTGGCGAGCGGCAAATAGAAGAGGGACAAGATAACACAATCCCAACGATATCAGGCGAGTTTTATGCCGATGAAAATACAGATACCGTATCAAAAGGCGAAGGCGCAGTTTGGGCTATGTCATTTGGTTTAGGCGGTGGTCGTGGTGAGTCCTATGTTAATTTGATTCCAACACTCTCTGGCGGTACGCATGAAGCAGGTATGCGTAATGGTGTCTTTGAAGCAGTAAAGACGTTTATGGAACATCACAGCATGATGCAGCGTGGAGTTAAAATCAGCTCTGAAGATGTATGGAATAACGTGTGCTACGTGTTGGCTGCCAAGGTATTAGACCCACAGTTTCAAGGCCAAACTAAAGAAAAGCTCACTAATCGCGATGCGATGAAAATGATTGCTTTATCCGTGAAGCCAATCATGGAGAACTGGCTTACGCAAAATGTAGACTTTGCTAAACGCATATCTGACCTAGTAAACAGTACTGCAGCTGCTCGTAATAAATCAACGCAGAAGATTGAAAAGCGTAAAAGCAGTGGCATTAACCTCATGCCAGCAAAACTCACTGATTGTGAAGCTGCAGGCACCATGGAAGCAGAGCTGTTTCTAGTGGAGGGTGACTCAGCTGGAGGGAGTGCTAAAATGGGTCGTAACAATGAGTTTCAATCACTCTTGCCGTTACGCGGTAAAGTTTTGAATACTTGGGAAATAGATGCTGGCCGTATATTTGGCAACTCTGAAGTACATGATATTTTTGTCGCATTGGGAATCGAACCACATACCATGCAAGATGATCCTGACTTTTCAGGCCTGCGTTACGGTAAGCTATGTTTGCTATCTGATGCTGATGTTGATGGTGCCCACATTCAAGTATTGCTACTCACCTTATTGTTAAAGCATGCTCCTAAACTGATTGAGCGAGGCCATGTGTATATTTCACAACCACCTCTTTACCGTATTGATGTGCCAGCACAAGGCAAAAATAAACCCATACGTAAGCTCTATGTGGCAGATGAACTAGAAAAAGTATCGACCATCGAAAAGCTAAAACGCGAAGGAATCGCAGAAGAAAAACTCGCTATTCAACGCTTTAAAGGCTTAGGTGAAATGAACCCTGACCAATTATGGGAAACTACTTTATGTCCAGATACGCGGCGCTTGATGCAAGTGCGCTTGGATGAGCTAGAGGTATCAGAATCCTTTGATATGTTTAATATGCTCATGGCGAAAAACCAGGCACCAGCACGTAAAGAATGGATAGAACGCCGCGGTAACGATGTGGAGGCAGATGTGTAATGGATGATACGGATAATGAAAATTTAGTACCTGATGACGATGCCGTTGCCATTGGAGAATATGCAGAAGAAGCGTACTTATCTTATGCAATTTCGGTTGTAAAAGGGCGCGCCTTACCATCGGTTGAAGATGGTCAAAAACCTGTACAACGGCGCATATTATTCGCAATGAAAGAAATGAACTTAGTTGCAGGGGCTAAGCCAGTAAAATCTGCCCGAGTGGTTGGTAATGTCCTTGGTATGTATCACCCGCATGGTGATAGCTCTGCCTATGAAGCAGCCGTGCGTTTAGCACAAGACTTTACCTTACGCTATCCTCTCGTAGATGGCCAAGGTAACTTTGGCTCGCGTGATGGTGATGGCGCTGCCGCGATGCGATACACTGAAATGCGCTTATCGCCCATTGCAGATTTGCTATTATCAGAAATTGATCGCGGTACGGTTGATTTCCAAAACAATTACGATGGCGCATTCCAAGAGCCGGTATTGCTGCCAGCACGCTTACCAATGATGCTTTTAAACGGCGCCTCAGGCATTGCTGTCGGCATGGCAACTGAAATGGTGCCACATAATATGCGTGAAGTGGCTAGTGCCGTGTTGCATATTATGTCCAACCCAAAGTGCACTGCAAGTGAATTAATGGCGCATGTGCCGGGACCGGATTGGCCAGGCGGCAGTCAGCTTATTACACAAACCTCAGATATTCACGATATATATGACACAGGCCGAGGCTCATTAAGATTGCGCGCCCGCTGGATAGTTGAGCCAATGGCGCGTGGCCAATGGCGTGTCATTATTAATGAACTGCCCCACGGCGCTTCAGTTGAAACCATTCAAAATGAAATACTGGCGATATCAAACCCAAAAGCCAAAAAAGATAAAAAAACCATCGATCAAGATCAATTGCTACTTAAGCAGTCAGCCCTGAGTATGATCGACACAGTGAAAAGCGAAGGTAAAAAAGACGTTCGCTTAATCATTGAGCCTAAAACCAGCCGTGTTAATAGCGATGAAATGATGGCGTTCTTATTTTTGCATACTAGTATGGAAGTGTCGTGCTCCGTCAATATGGTGATGATTGGCACTGATGGGCGCCCAACACAAAAGAACATGCTCACTGCTATTAAAGAGTGGATTGAGTTCCGTTTAGATGTAGTGCGTAGGCGTTGCCAGTTTGACCTAGATAAAATCAGTAAACGCATCCATATTTTAGAAGGCCGCATGATCGCTTTCTTAAATATCGATGAAGTGATTAAAGTGATTCGTAATTCAGACGAACCAAAAGAAGACTTAATTGTAGCGTTTGATTTAACTGATATTCAAGCTGAAGATATTCTCGAAATTAGGCTGCGCCAGTTAGCGCGATTAGAGGGCATTAAAATTGAGGAAGAGTTAGAAAAGCTCCGTGAAGAATCCGAAGGTCTAGCAGGCGTACTGGGCAGTAATACTAAATTAAAAAACCTAGCGGCACGTGAAATTAAGCAAGATGCTGAAAAATATGGCGATGATCGCCGTACCTTAATAAAGCCTGTAGAACGCACACAAGCCACTCAGAAATCATTTGTAGTGGATGAGCCACTGACTATTCTAATCTCTCAAAATGGATGGATTCGTGCAAGGCAAGGCCACAGTGTAGAGCGTGAAACGGTTGCATGGAAATCAGGGGATGAGGAACTAGCCGTGATTCAAACACGCACTGTCAGGCCAATTGTCATACTCGATGCTAATGGCCGTTGTTATGCGTTTGGTGCCTCCAGTGTGCCGCGCGGAAAAGGCGATGGTATACCAGTTAGTTCAATTATCGAACTACAAAATGGGGCAAGCATTACCGCTGTTATTTCTGGCAATGAAGAAGATAAATACCTATTTACCTCATCTAACAGCTACGGTTTTATCGCACCATTGAAAGGCTTGATCGCCAA
>CAZJUK010000058.1:0-12031 GCA_964549145.1 uncultured Methylophilaceae bacterium | reverse complement strand
TCGTCAATAATCCTTCCCGTGTCCCGTCCCAATCTAATTTCTCTTCCTTAATTCGTGCTTTTGCAAAGTCATATTGTTGTTGCGATATTGTGGTGGTGGTCACTTGACAGCCATAATTTTTAGCCGCATAAATTGCAAAACCACCCCAGCCAGTACCGATCTCAACAACATGATCAGTTGGTTTTAAAGCCAATTTTTGGCAGATCACGTCTAATTTTCGCTGAGAAGCCTCTGCTAAGGTTGATGTTTCTTGATCAAAAATTGCGGAAGAATACATCATGCTTGAGTCTAGCCATAATGCAAAAAAATCATTACCTAAATCATAATGTGCTGCAATGTTTTTACGACTACCATCTTGTGTATTGCGGTTTGCCCAATGAAGTATTTTCAAAAGGGGTTTGGATAACCATTGGTAACCACCCTCAAGTGTATCCATTACGCCTTGATTTTTAGCCATAATTCGGATGACATTGGTTAATTGATCTGTTTCCCAATACCCAAGCATATAAGCTTCACCCGCACCAATGCTGCCACCAAAAGCAATTTCACCATAAAAGTGCGCATCGACTACTTTGATCGTTGCACTAATGCTCGAATCACTACCAAATCTGTGTGCTTGAGCATTTTCAATGATGGTGAGCTGACCAAACTGTAAATTCTCAAGCTTTTTAAAGACTTGGGCACGTGCAAAATTATGTAGCCAACTGCTACGCTTTTTAGCTTTTAGTACTGCGGTAAGGTTTTCTTGCGACATAGTGAGCGATGTGACCTAGTAATTAAATGATATCTTTAAGAGTGCGCATAAAAAGGGACGTGTTTTAACCAAAGTATTAATGCGTTCCAATAAATGCCAAAAACGACTTTTATGGTCATGAATGGGTAAGTGATTAGCAGTTTGTTTAAATGCCAAGTAGTTAACGTTTCACGTTTCAGGGTAAGTGTTGCGTTAAATAACTCTTTGTTTTGTTTGGTGTTTTTCATATGCACTATCAAGTCATTATCAGCTAGCTTATATGCCCACTCGTACTCTATATCCATTGGCATAAAAGGAGAAACGTGAAATTCTTTATCTAGTTTAAAGCAATGCAATTCAGCATCTAATGTTTTTTTTGCAGGACCCATAGTGGTAACGTCATGTACATAAGCGTAATCTTCGCCCCAAGGTGTATTAGTGATATGCGTAACCACTGCTTGTAATGTTGTGCCATTAGCTTCAAAACAATAATAGAATGTGACTGGATTGAAACAGTGTCCAAAATAGCGCATGTTGGTGAGCATTCTGATGGGTCCATTGCTTGTTTTACCAATACTGGTTTTTAAAAGCTCATTAATACAAGTTTTAATTGGTTTTTTATTATCACCAAAATAATCACGCCGTTTAAAGTAGGCAATATTACGTTTATTAAACGACCAAAAAGAGCTATTTTTGAATAAGGTTGGTAGCTCATCCAAATCTAAATACATCATAAATACCTTATAGCGAAAAGCGTGCACTTTGGGTGTGAACCGATGATGGCTGACAATCCCTTTGTAAATGGCGCTCTTTACCGTACTCATTCTAAAGTGCTCATTTTGTTTTTTTGCCACGTCTTAAAGTGTTTAAGCGCAGCTAAAGCACTAGCGACACCATCTTCGTGGAACCCATTACGCCAATAAGCACCCGCATACCCAGTGCGATTATGACCACTAATTTCGCTATGTTTTGCTTGAGCTTTGGTCCCAGCTAACGTGTATACAGGATGCATGTACTTGATTTTCTTTAATACTTTAGCTTCATCAATATTTTCAATATGATTAAGTGTAACCAAAACAGGTTGTTTTGATTGAATCTTTTGTAAGATATTCATATTGTAGGTGACCGCTACTTTTTGCAATGGCTTGACAGGCAAATGATAATTCCAAGCGGCCCAAGCGCGTTGTTTTTTCGGCATCATGTTGATATCATAATGTAAATAAATATCATTTTCTTGGTAGGGAATAGCGCCCAGAACTTCTTGCTCTGACTCACTGGGGTTATCTAGTATTTGTAATGCTTGATCACTATGGCAAGCAAAAAATACATAATCAAATTGTTCAGCTGCACTGTTAACTGGCTTAACTATTACACTATTTTTATTTCTCTTTACATTGCTAATCGGTGTGTTGAGTTTGATGCTTTGAATAAAAGGCTTTGTAAGTGCTTCAACATAACGTTTAGAGCCACCTTTTACTGTGCGCCATTCAGGGCGATTATTAACGGTAAGCATACCGTGGTGATGAAAAAAACGCACGAAAAAGCGCGCAGGAAAGTTCATCATTTGTTCGGTGTCTGTTGACCAAATAGCGGCACCCATGGGTACAATATAATGTCGAATAAATTTTTTTTTATAATTATTATTCTGTAAATAATCACCTAGTTTAATTTCTTCACCATCAGCTAATAATTCTAAAGATTGTTCATTAAACCGTAGAATGTCGCGAATCATGCCATAAAAGCTTGGTTTAAATAGGTTGCGGCGCTGAGCAAATAAACTGTTTAATGTAGTACCGTTATATTCTAAATTTGTTTTTTCACACCGCACACTGAAACTCATGTCGCTTACTTGCCACGGCACATTGATTTGATCAAGCAATGCATTGAAATTTGGATAGGTATGATCATTAAAGACAATGAACCCTGTATCGACCGTAATTTTTTCACCTAATATTTCAATGTCGTGTGTGTGCGTATGCCCGCCAATATAGCTATTGGCTTCAAATACTGTAATTTCATGGTTTTGGTTTAAATGGTGGGCTAGCGTGTTCCCAGCGATACCACTACCGATAATAGCAATTTTCATCAATGACTAATGCTTAGAGTATAGTTTTTTAGCATCATCACGTACTCCAATTGGTACTATTCTCAAGTTGGAAATAAGGCCGAGCCAAGACATTATTTTTAACCCATAGTAAGTGAAGTCAATTTCCCACCAGAAAAAGCCTTGTTTCGCCGAGCCTGGAAAGTGATGGTGATTGTTATGCCAACCTTCACCCATTGTGATAATAGCGACTAAAAAATTATTCCGGCTATGATCTCGTGTTTTGTACCGTCGTTTACCCCATAAATGTGCAAACGAATTCACGCTAAATGTGCCGTGATATAGCAATACTGTAGAAATAACAAACCCCCAAACTAATAGTTGTAACCCATTGGTTTGTAAAGACGGTGCTACGCTGGCTAGCCATTCTCCAACATAATAAATACAGGTGGCGAATAATATAGGCACGATGACGTCAAAACGATCTAAAAAGCGTAATTCAGGAAATTTTGTCAGTTCTTTGACACGCTCATGTTGCGTAGCAAAGTTGTGAGAAGATAAAAACCATCCGAGATGACTCCACATAAAACCATGTTGAATAGGCGAGTGTGCATCTTCTGCTTGATCAGAATGCATATGGTGTGAACGATGATGTGAGGCCCACCAAAGGGGACCGCGTTGCGCAGCCGTTGCGCCTGCTACCGCAAACAAAAATTGCATGAAGCGATTGGTTTGAAAGCTTTTATGAGAAAAATAACGGTGATAAAAGCCTGTAATAGCAAACATTCGTGATACGTAAAATAGTAGTGCAAATACAACAGCAATCCAGCTCCAGCCAACCCAAATGACGCTTAAACAGGCAAGGTGCATCAAGACAAATGGTAATACACGCCACCAATCTATGCTGTTTTTTGTATCTTGCTGGATGGTTTGATTATTATCAAACCATCCAGCAAGACTATTAATTAACGATTTAATCTGCATTTTAATATTAATATATTTGAAGTGTTTTTGACTTTGGGTACTAAGTTACTGCTGAGGTGCTTTGCGTAACTTGCTCATGTCATAGCCTTGGTTAGCGACGATGGCCGTAAGTTTTAGATACACAGCTTCATCAATGACAGGTTTGCGAGACATAATCCAAACATAATCACGCGCATTACGAGAAATGATTGTATTTTCATAATTATCATCAAGGTAAGTAATCAAATATTCCGCTTTAATCGGCCAAATAAATTGCATTCCCCATTCAGCATTACCTGTCCCTTCCTTTACAAAGCCTTTTGGCTGGTAGGTTTTAAGTGGGCCATCAAATGCGCCTTTATTATAAGTGAAGGTGGTTGTAATACTGCCATCTTCATTTTGCGAATAATTTTCAATTGCGTTATAGGCTTCTTTTTCAATTAAGGTAGGTATCACTGCAATCACATACCAATCGCCCATAAACTTAGGAATGTCAACTTGCTCAACTAGCGGTATCGGTTTCATTGTTGTTGCGCATCCTGTTATTAAAGCGAGCAGTAGAGTAAAAGAAACTACTTTTAGCATCTTCTTAAGTGTCAAAAACATGGTTTACTTTCTTTTATAATTAATCTCATAACCTTCAGGTGTGATTGATTTTAATGCAACCCAATCATCATTTTGGTCATACCATAATTCAATATTCAATAATTTTTTACCTTTTAAAAAACCATGAATTTTATAGTGATCAGTCTTAGTTTCTTGGCCCTTTACTACAATTGAAGGGCTATCAACTTTACTAATTTTTGTTTTAAGATAATCCGCATTTTGCGGGTTTAATAAATAAGCTTGCTCTAAAATCAAAGGGTTCCAGTAAGCAAATGTCATGACACATTCAGCTAAGGCTTCAGTTTTTGACCCATTATTCACTTCAAATTTATTGTTGTTCACCACCCCAGTAACATTGGTTCTTTCATCATTCTCTATCGTTTTAGCCTTCAATGACGTTAAACAGTTGGCTTGCCATTGTTCTTCAGCAGTATGGTCATAATTATAAGCATTAAAAAATAACACTTTAACGTCAAACTTAGCCTTGCTCGTTAATTGGTTCTCGTCGTTCAGCGTAAAACTATGTGTACCAATGTTGCTTTTATCTAAGTAAACATCAAATGCCCATTGCTCTGCAGCGAATGCTGGTTTAGCTATAAGTGAAATTAAAAGAAGCATCACAAAAGAGACTGCTATAGTTGTTTTATCTTCTACCTGCTTGTATTTTAAACGAGTCATTTGGTATTAATTTTTAGTTGATTTATTAGAGCTGCCTGGAAAAAACGCATTCGTCGTATTAATATATTCCGCATAGGCAGGGCGCCGTTCTTTAATCGTGCTTTCTAATAAGCTGACGCCACTGACTTTTAATAACAATAGTGTCATTAATATTGGTGATAACACTGCCCACCAAGCACCTGTCGCAAGTGCAAATAAGTAAAACCCCCACCACACCATACATTCACCGAAATAATTAGGGTGTCTGCTATAACGCCATAATCCACTCGAAAATACTTTTCCTTTGCTAGTGGGGTCTGATTTAAAGATGCTAAGCTGCCAATCAGCAATGGTTTCCCAACACAATCCAAAGACAACTAAAATAAAACCAATATAATCAACAATATTTAAAGCATTATCAGCAGCAATTGCTACTATTAATGAAATTGCCACCGCCCAAGCTAATAGAGTTTGTAAGCCAAATACGATGTAAATGCTTTTTAACCAAAAATAGGGAGAATTGTTCTGTCGTATCTGCGCATAGCGATGGTCTTCGTGTGGGCCCCAATTCCGCCATGTTAAATATATGCATAACCTAATTGACCAAGCTGCTACTAAAACCAAAACAATGATTGCGCGTAAAGATAGTGCCTCCGACAAGTAAGCTGTACTCAAGGCAGCAATCAAAAAGAATAAACTCCACATGCTATCTACATGTGTTACATTTTTCCTCGGCACACTAAAGAACCAGCCTGCAAGTGCAAATAGACTCATTGTAGCTAAGGCATTTATGTAAATTGACCAGTGCATTTATTATGTATTAAATCCATCAAATCGTTGCGACAACTTAACTAAAAGTGGCGTTAAAATTGCCCAACCTACAGCTAGAGCAATGTGGCTAGCTGGCGTCAAGTTAAGCGACACAGCGCCTAATCGCTCCGCACCCATATAAGCTAATGGCCCACCAATAAAACCAAATACGAATGCGATCAACCAGCGACCGTGCATCCAGCGTAGACTAACATTGAGGGTTGTTACAAAAATTGCCCACAACGCGATAATCCAAACTGGGGCGATATTATTATTCCAACCATGAGATTGATAAGTAAGTAGATTGCTTACTTGCATTATTTGATCAAAAGCGCCACCAGCCACTAATGCAATCAACAGTAAAGTCATTTCTTTTCCAGCATTTTTTGCACTAAAAAAATGCCAGACTAAAAAAACGGATACCGTAATAACGCCTACCCAAGGTTGTTGATTTGCAGCGCCCAAAACACAAGCAAACCAACCTATTTGGAATAGTACAAAATTTAAAATAACTTTTTTTGACATGATTTTTTAAGTGTTTTTATCTTTTTTCAAACAAATAGTGGCTTACCCACCACTCTTGCCCATTGTTATAACCAAATAGCTCAGCGCAAGCCATATAAAAAATACGCCAACGGTTACGCCAAAGTACAATATTTTCTTTGCCATATGTTGCCGCTAAGGTCGGGTTGATTTCAATTTTGTTAGCATCCATATTTTCTAACCAAGCATTAGCTGTTTTTTCGTAATGTGTGCCATCCCATCGCCAACGTTCTACAAAACGCAAATCATCTTGAAACGTCAAGGGTAGGTCGTCACTTGGCATAATGCCGCCACTAAAAAAGAATTGGCTCATCCAATCGTCATCACTTTGCACTTCAAATGCGTAAGGGGTATTTCGATGCACAAAAATATGCTTAAAAAATTTACCATGTGGTTTTAGCCAACTTGCCACCTTTGCATAGAGTGCTTGGTAATTCCGCATATGCTCAAACATTTCTACTGAAACTACTCGGTCATACTGACCTGGTGCTTCAAATACGTTCATATCTGCGGTGATAATCTTAATATTGTCTAATCCAAGCTTTTTAGCTTGTTCTGTAATATATTCACGTTGTGAATTTGAATTTGATACACCGGTGATTTTACTTTTTGGGTAATGTTGCGCCATCCATAGTGTAAGCGAGCCCCAGCCGCATCCTAATTCTAAAACCGTTTGGCCATCTTTTAAATCAGCATGTGCACAGGTTTGCGACAATCCCAATCCCTCAGCCTCATCTAAGGTTTCTGTGTCAGAAAGCCAAAAGCAACTACTATACTTTCGATGTTGACCTAAGCAATAATGAAAGAAGTTTGCGGGCACTTCGTAATGTTGCTGATTGGCAAGTTCTGGCAGTGGGGCAATCTCTGAGCTGTTCATCATACTTACAAAATCGGAAAATTTTTTACCGCCTAGCTGGCAGTTTTTAGCAGAAATTTCTTCTAACCTAATTTTGCAAAGTTTACGAATGCCCGTACGGACTAAATGATCGGGTATTAAGCCTTTTTCAGCTAATTGGAGCGGGGAATTTAGTAGGGCCATTAACAACTTTAAAAATTAATTATTATAAAAATTATAACGCTATATATAAAGACTGAATTAAACAGAATTAGTTGCATTTTACATCACTATTATCGACATTTAGTCTGCTAATTAGTTGCAAAATGCATTTTTAATAGCTCATATTAATGCATGCTACTTTCAGAAGATGGTGTTGATCTATACTTACCTGTATACTTTTTAGCAATTATTATTGTTTAGGCTAGTTTATATGCAAATTTTTAATCATAAAGAATTATTCAGGTTTCTTGCTATATTGTTTTTTTTAAATACGCTCAGCGCTTGCTCTCCTGAAGATTCGAATATAGGTCAGATGGCTAACAAACCTATTGGCGGTGATCAGTCAATTAGTTTAGATTGGCCAAATTACGGTAACGATTTTACAGGCCAACGTTTTTCAGCAGCTAATCAAATTAACACAATTAATGTCAATCAATTAGATTTGGCTTGGGAACACCGTAGCGGTGTCGTAGCTAGCTTTCAAACTACGCCGATTGTACAGTCAGGCATTATGTATTTTTCATTACCGTTTAATCATGTTGTGGCACTAAATGCTAAGACAGGTGAGGAATTATGGCGTTATAAACACGATAGGCGAGAAGATTGGAAAATGTGTTGTGGCCCACAAAATAGAGGTGTGGCAGTTAGCGATGGTAAAGTATATATAGGAACAGTCGATGCACGTCTCATTGCATTGGATGCCAAGACTGGCGAAAAGCAATGGGACATTGATGTGGTAGAAGCCGCTATTGCGAGGGAAGGCCAAGAATCACTTAACGAAAATGACCCAAATGCCGGCCGTAAAGTGACAGGTGGCACAGGTATCGGTATTGGTATGGCGCCTGTGGTGTTTAATGGCAAAGTATATATTGGTATTACTGGGGTAGGGTATGGCTTGCATATTGATAATCCACGCGAAGATGCACCATTAGGTGCAGTTATTGGTGTCGCTGGCTTATTTGGGCGACCTGGTTTTCTTGCCGCATTTGATGTTAATGATGGCAAACGTATTTGGCAATTTGATACAATTCCTAGCGAAGGCTGGGAAGGTAATTTTGTTCAAACTACTGCTGATGGCGTTACTTTAAACAGAAATATTGAAGCTGAAAAAGCTGCATTAGCCAACTACCCTGATGCAGCTAAATTTGGAGGTGGGTCTGCATGGAGTACGCCAGCTATTGATACCAATTCAGAAACACTTTACTTTGGTACAGGTAATCCATCACCTCAAATGAACGATATCTCCCGCCCTGGTGATAATTTATATACTGTTTCTTTAATTGCATTAGATGCTAATACAGGAAAATTAAAATGGTCTTACCAGCAAGTACCGCACGACTTATGGGGTTATGATTTAGCTAGCCCTCCAGTGTTATTTGACTATCAAATAGATGGGAAAAACATTCCTGCTGTTGGGCAAGCTAGTAAAACAGGTTGGTTCTATATTCACGATCGAGCAACAGGTGAACTACTGAAAAAATCAGATGCGTTTGTCCCACAAAAGAATATGTTTGCAAACCCAACCTTTAAAGGTGTAGTGATTTATCCTGGTATTTTAGGTGGATCTAATTGGTCACCTGTAAGCATAGATGAAGCGCAGCAACTTGCTTTTGTTTCAGCCATACATTCACCTATTAAATACACCTTACATGAAGCCCCAGCAAAGGACGGTAATGAAGCCATTCGTTATGCATCAAGCGAACCAACTGATGATGAAAACTGGGGAGTTTTATCTGCAATCAATATGACTACAGGTAAAATGGCTTGGCAAAATAAAACTGAGCAACCTTTGCTGGGTGGCTCATTGGCTACTGCTGGTGGTTTGTTATTTATGGGTGAGGGTGATGGAAGTTTTAAAGCCTACAACAGCAAAACAGGTGAGGAACTATGGCAAGCAAAATCAGAGTTTGGGGTCAATGCACCACCAATAAGCTATTTGGTTGATGGCGAGCAGTATATTGCAGTGGCCAGTGGTGGCAACTCAATTATGGGTTACAAGCAAGGTGATGCTATGTTGGTATATAAACTCAAAAAATAAAGCCTTTTACTGATTATTTTTTGAGCTAATAATTATGCCAACTAACTGTGACACCATAATAATGTGATCTGTGAATGCGGTAAACGCTTAAAAAATTCTAATTCTATTGGCTTGATTAGAAATATGCGTTACTTAGCCCGAGTCAGATCGAATTAAAAAGCTCATAAACAGTAACATCATCCAGCTAAGTATATTTAGTGCATTTATTCCAGCCGTCATTCTTTATGGGTGCAGGTGTTCCCACACTGAATATGCAAGCAAGATATTTAGTTTAAATTTAAAGTATGATTGTTATGTTTTCTAATACTACGCAGTAAATCAGCCTTCTCAATTAATGATTCACCGTAAGAAGGCACACATTTTTTGAGCTTTGTTTGCCAGTTGCTGGACCAGTCTTTTGCATATTTAGGATGATGCTTAAAGCAACGATCGAGCACATCTATCATCGCCTGCACACTAACCGATGCACCAGGGGATGCGCCTAATAATGCAGCGAGTGAGCCATCTGTTGCTGTCACAATTTCAGTACCAAACTCTAACTTGCCCCATTTTTCATTGCAGTTCTTAATAATCTGCACACGTTGTCCTGCAATAGCAAGTTTCCATTCACTACTCACGGCTTGTGGTAAAAACCGTCTTAAACTATCCATTCGTTGCTCATGAGTTTGCGTAGTTTCTTTTATTAAATATTTAGTCAAATCTAAATGATTTTTACCAACCCCTATCATCGCTTTTAGATTGTCAGCTTTAATTGATTTTGCTAAATCCAGTACAGAACCTGTTTTTAAAAACTTAGTGCTAAACCCAGCAAATGGTCCAAATAATAGTACAGGTTTTCCATCAATAATACGCGTATCTAAATGCGGTACAGACATCGGAGGTGCACCAATAGCGGCTTTGCCATACACTTTTGCTCGGTGTTGTTTCACAATGTCAGGCTTGTCACAAATCAACCATTGACCACTAACAGGAAAACCACCATACCCCTTACTTTGTTTAATATCTGTTTTTTGCAACAATGGCAAAGCGCCACCACCCGCACCTAAAAACACAAAATCTGCATTGATAGTTTGTGTGTCTTTGTTATTTAGATCAAATAAATCTACACGCCAGCTATTATCTATCAATGGTTCTTTCACTTTATTCAAGTCTTTTACTTGTGTGTTGGCCAGCAGCGTAAAATTCGGTTGTTGTTTTAAATAATCAACTAAATGACGTGTTAATGCACCAAAGTTAACGTCAGTACCATGAGTAATATAAGTAGCAGCCAAATCTTCTTCTGTATTTCTTTCAGCCATCATTAAAGGTAGCCATTTTTCGAGTTGAGAAAAAGTATCGCTAAACTGCATATCCTCAAATAAATGATGCTGTTTAAGTAGCACAAATCTTCTTTTTAAAAAGTCGATATTTTGTTTACCTTTAACAAAACTGATATGGGGTATTTTGTTAATAAACACATCAGACTTAGGTAATATTTTTGCTTTTACTAAATACGACCAAAACTGTAATGACACCTCAAATGCAGCATTAATTTCTAACGCACGATCTGTTTCAATTACTTTGTCAGCATTTTCTGGTGTGTAATTTAGCTCGCAATACCCTGCATGACCAGTACCTGCATTATTCAATGCATCAGTGCTTTCCATCGCCACATCAGGCAATTGCTCAATCATTGTGATGTGTAATGCAGGTTTCATATGGTGCAGTAACATACCAAGAGTTGCGCTCATTATGCCGCCGCCAATGAGTAGCACATCTGTTTTATTATTTCTCATAGTCACTATTGTATTTCAGCCATTAAAAAAGCCTTCAATATTAATTTAAAGGTCTTGCTCTTGTTAGAGGTGTAAATAACCTATTTCGTACTTATTTGTCTTTCGAGTCCCATATATTATTTAAGCGTTACACTTTGGCATCTAAATCCATTTTTCTGTTAATCGTGTTTGTTAGTTCGCAACGCACTGCTCTTGCTGCAAAACTCTGTTTGATATATTAATATGATTCGACTTGACATCGTTATGAGCTTGTCGCGTTTCATACGCATTGAGTTGATCAGCACAAATATCTTTTGCAATCGCTGGTTCAATTAAAAAAACAAGTGAAATGCTTAGTAATAACAATTGAATAAGGCCAAATTATATAGTGTTGGTCATTAGGAATCCTTATTAAGGCAGATAATAACAATTGTAAGCGACTTAGCGTTGATATTTCTTTGCTGTGGTATGTTAAATTAAAGATTACTAAAATGTTTCTGAAGAAAAAAGCTGCTTTCAGCAATTACATACAGTTAGTTATGAAATTTTACCGTTGTTGATATACACAATCTTATCGGTCAGCTTTTGTATTTCTTCACTCGCATGACTGATATAGATCATTGGGATATTAATTTCATCGACTATCTTCTTTAAATACGGCAAAATTTGATTTTTAAGCTTTCCATCTAAAGAGGCTAAAGGCTCATCTAATAATAATAACTTAGGGGAGCTAAGTAAGGCACGTCCAATGGCAACGCGTTGTTTCTCACCGCCAGAAAGTTGATGAGGCATTTTGTAACCTTTAAACCCTAATCCAACTTTATCG
>CAZJUK010000057.1:0-12147 GCA_964549145.1 uncultured Methylophilaceae bacterium | reverse complement strand
CTTAATTTTTCATTAATTTCGCCACCACCTTTTAAAGTCAAGGTTCTAAAAGTATCTTTGCCTTTTTTCTCTAATTTAGTGCTTTCAATGGCAGGGTGCCATGCTTGCAAGTTGCCAAAGTCTTTAACCATTGCCCAAACTTTTGCTGGTTCTGCTTTGATTGTGATTGTTTTATCTACTTTTTGTGGGGTAGGCCCGTGGGCAAAGGCGTTGAAAGATAAGGCTGCTATTGCGATTAGTGCTAAAAACTTTTTCATGCAGTGTCTCCAAAATAACAATTTAAAAATTTAACAACAAATGACTCAAAAATAGGGCGCTATATAATAGAGCTATATAAACAGTTGAGAATGTTCGCTATTATAAATGACTTAATGCTTAAAGACTATGTGCTCCAAGGCATGCGTATTAAACCTTTGCGCTATAAGTCATTCTATATTATTAACGTATTGCTGGCATTGACCGTTGACCAAGCGATAGTATGAGCAGCCGTTGAACGAGCTATTGCAATATAAATTGTCCAAAGGCCCGGCTTTTATCACCGGTGCTAATTGTGTGCGTGACTTTTTTTGTGTTGGCATCAATAACGCTCACATTATTGTCTGCCCAGTTTGTTACTAGCACTCTTTGGTTAATTGCATCGTAACTGACGCCTTCTGGGGTAATGCCAACATCAATGGTTTTAATGAGTTTTTGTGTGGTTATATCAATAATTGAAAGTGTGTCATCTAAGGTGTTGGTGACATACAGTGTCTTATTACTATCGCTAGGCACGGCACAATAAGGGTGGTCACCCACCTTAATTTTGCTTTGTTGCCATGTATTGGTATTAATCATAGAAACATTATTATCAAAAACATTCACACTATATAAAGTACTGCCATCTTTGCTTAATGAAATACCAAAAGGGTGCCTGCCAACCTTAATACGTTGTTGAATTGTTAATTTTTGAGTATTAATGACAACCACTTCATTTGAATCACGCGCTGCCACGTACAGCCAATGGTTATCTGGGCTGACTAGTAAACCTGCAGGGGCTTTTTTTACAATCAGCTCGCCTTTGGTTTCGTAAGTCTTTGGGTCAATTGCAATCACCTTGTTACTAAACCAGTCTGCTACATAAAGTGTTTTGCCATTCGGGGCGATAGCAATGCCAACAGGTGAACCTTTCGCTTGGATAGTATGAATCACCTGTTGTGTTTGCGTGTTGATAACTGAAATATTTTGGCTATCTACGTTGGTCACAAAAGCACGCTGCAGTTTTTTAGAAACCGCAATGCCAACAGGCGCATTACCTACTGCAATTGTATGCGTTACTATTTGTTGATCAATATTGATGACAGAGACTGTGTCATCACCTTGATTGGTAATGTAAGCTAAGTTCAATTGTGGCGCTAGTTGCTGACAGCCAGTCAACATTGAACTGAAGAGAAAGCTGCTTAGTAGACGTTTAAAGCTGAATAGATTCATTAATTATCCTAATAAGATAGTTTTTTACATTTTAAATACAATTGTCACCTTTCAATAGTGCTTAAAGTATGAAAAAATTACAACAAAGATATTTAAGGCAGTTGTAATATGTTAGATCGTGACGGATTTCGTCCGAATGTGGGCATTATTTTATGTAATACGCAAAACCAAGTATTTTGGGGTAAACGTATTCGTGAGCATGCGTGGCAGTTTCCACAGGGCGGTATAGACTATGGCGAAAGCCCAGAGCAAGCAATGTATCGTGAGCTAATGGAGGAAATTGGCTTGCAACCCCAGCATGTTGAAATTTTAGGCCGCACTCGTGACTGGCTTCGCTATGAGGTGCCCATTAGCTGGATACGTCGTGAATGGCGTGGGAATTATAAAGGCCAAAAACAAATTTGGTATCTACTGCGTTTGGTTGGTCGTGATACTGATGTTTCTTTGCGTGCTTCAGAAAAGCCAGAGTTTGATGCATGGCGTTGGAGCGATTATTGGGTGCCGTTAGAAGACGTGATTGAGTTTAAACGAGATGTTTATCGCATGGCATTAAACGAGTTGGCAGTACACTTACATCAGCACCCTAAGGTTTCACCCAAGTAAGAAAAAATAAAATCACCCAATTAATCAATTAGATGATAATAAAAAAGACCTGCTTACGTAGAATCTTTTATTATGTGCTTAGTTAAATTACACCAAGTACTTCACCTAATCGAACATTGCCAGTAGGTTTCCAGTTTGCATTAAAAGTGAGCGTATCTTTTTCAAAAAGCATCACCACGGTTGAGCCGAGTAAAAAACGACCCATTTCTTCGCCTTTGGCAAAGCTAATACGTTTGTCACTATAGTCCCACGTGCGCACTTGTTTACTGCGTGGTGGATTAACAAGCCCATGCCAAACAGTTGCCATACTGCCGACAATAGTAGCGCCAACTAACACCATGATGAATGTGCCATGTGTTTCTGAAACAAATTCACAGACTACGCGCTCATTACGTGCGAACAGATTAGGTACATTGGCGGCTGTATTTGGGTTGACTGAAAATAAATCACCTGGCACATAAGTCATGCTTTTTAGTGCGCCTGTACAAGGCATGTGAATACGATGGTAATCTTTTGGACTTAAATATAAGCAAGCAAAGCTACCGTTTTTAAATTGTTCGGCCAATGGCATATTGCCAGCTAATAAAGCCAGCGTGGTGTAATTGTGTCCTTTAGCTTGTAAAATTTGATCGTCATTGATCTTGCCAATTTGACTAACTGCACCATCGACAGGACATATAAAATCTGAAGTGGCGAGTGGTCTTGATTTTAATTTAAGTGATCTGGTGAAAAATTCGTTAAAAGAGGCATAACTAGCTGGGTCGCTATTTTCTGCTTCATTCATATTGACCTGATAACGCTTAATAAACCATTTGATGACCACAGTTGTGAGCATGCCGGCTTTTTTGTTGGCTAGTTTTCCTGCAACAATAGTAATCAGTTGCTTAGGCAATATGTATTGCATTAAAATTGCAATGTTTGGCATAGTAATCACCTTAAATTTGAAATAAAATAAAAAAGGGCAAGAAAATCTTGCCCTTTAATATCTGAAAATAAACTTAGTTTTTACTTTGATCAACCAATTTATTTTTAGAAATCCACGGCATCATAGAACGTAATTCGCTACCCACTTTTTCAATTGGGTGTTCTGCGTTAAGACGACGACGAGCGACCATTTCTGGATAATTTGTACGACCTTCTAAAATGAACTGTTTGGCATAGTTGCCGTTCTGAATGTTCTCTAAACATTTTTTCATTGCTTCACGTGCTTGAGTACTAATGACTTCTGGGCCAGTCACATACTCACCGTACTCAGCATTGTTTGAAATAGAGTAGTTCATATTGGCTATGCCACCTTCGTACATTAAATCAACAATTAATTTAAGTTCATGTAAGCATTCGAAGTAAGCCATTTCAGGGGCATAACCTGCTTCAGTTAATGTTTCAAAACCTGCTTTTACTAATTCAACTGCGCCACCACATAATACAGCTTGCTCTCCGAACAAATCAGTTTCTGTTTCTTCACGGAAGTTTGTTTCAATGACGCCGCCTTTAGTGCCACCATTGGCAGCTGCATAAGACAGTGAAATATCTTTTGCTTTTGTAGATTTGTCTTGGTACACCGCGATAAGTGTTGGTACGCCTCCACCTTTTAAGTATTCTGAACGCACTGTATGGCCAGGGCCTTTTGGCGCAATCATAATGACGTCTAAATCAGCACGTGGCACGATTTGGTTGTAATGGATATTAAAGCCATGTGCAAATGCAATTGCAGCGCCTTTTTTTAGGTTAGGTGCAATTTCAGCCGCATAAATGCCAGCCATTGTTTCATCTGGCAATAACACCATGACAACATCTGCGCCTTTGACAGCCTCTGCAATTTCTAAAGTGTTATGGCCAGCGGCTTCAGCTTTGGCCCATGAGCCACCTTCCTTACGTAAGCCAACTGTAACGTTAACGCCACTTTCTTTTAAGTTTGCTGCATGTGCGTGGCCCTGTGAACCATAACCTACGATGGTTACTTTTTTGCTTTTGATAATGCTGAGGTCAGCGTCTTTGTCGTAATAAACTTTCATTTTTTTTTGCCTTTCAATACAAGTGCTTAATTAATTTTATTATAGTTTGAGGATTCTGTCGCCACGTCCTATGCCAGAGGCGCCGGTACGCACGGTTTCTAAAATTGCAGTTTTATCTAAGCTTTCGATGAACGCATCTAGCTTGTGGCCAGCGCCTGTCATTTCAATAGTAAAGCTACCATCGGTAACATCAATAATACGTCCGCGAAAAATATCACACATACGTTTCATTTCATCCCTGTGACTAATAGTCGCTTTTACTTTGATGAGCATTAGTTCGCGCTCTACATGTTTGCCACCACTTAAATCAAGCACCTTAACAACGTCGATTAGTTTGTTAAGCTGTTTGATGATTTGTTCAATCACTTCATCTGAGCCACTTGTGACAATTGTCATGCGAGAAAGTGTTGAGTCTTCTGTAATAGCAACAGTGAGTGATTCGATATTGTAGCCACGCGCGGAAAAAAGACCTGCGACCCGCGATAAAGCACCTGGCTCATTTTCCATCAACAAAGAAATAATATGGCGCATTATGACTCCTTACCTGTAATCATTTCAGATAAGCCTTTACCATTAGGTATCATTGGGAATACATTTTCAGATTGATCTGTAATGAAGTCCATAAACACGAGACGGTCTTTCAGTTTTGGGCTGAATGCTTCTCTTAAAGCACCTTCAATATCTGCTGGGTCTGTTATCTGCATGCCAATATGGCCATAAGATTCAGCTAACTTAATAAAGTCTGGTAATGCGTCCATATAAGACTCTGCATAGCGATTTTCATAAAAGAACTCTTGCCACTGCCTCACCATGCCCATGTAGCGATTGTTTAAGGTAATCACTTTTACAGGTAAACCATATTGTTTACAGGTAGAAAGCTCTTGAATGCACATTTGTATCGAAGCTTCACCAGTAATACAAGCCACTTGCGCTTCTGGATGCGCTAATTGCACACCCATTGCATAAGGTAAGCCAACACCCATGGTGCCTAAGCCTCCAGAGTTAATCCAGCGTCGTGGTTTATCAAATGGGTAATACTGTGCTGCCCACATTTGATGCTGACCAACATCAGACGTAATAAATGCTTCACCCTTTGTGACCTCATAGAGTGTCTTAATCACTTGTTGTGGCTTGATCAGCTTCTCATCTAAGGCAAACTCTGAGAATTTTTTGGCACGCCATCCTTCAATTTTTTGCATCCATTCCGCTAAGGCAGCTGTGTCTTGCGCTAGCTTTTCAGATTTAATTAAATCATTTAAATCAGCAAGCACCGACTTAACATGACCAACAATCGGCACATCAATCTTTACTCGTTTAGAAATGGACGATGGGTCAATGTCAATATGAATAATAGTGCGTGGGCGGCTTAAGAAGTGCTCAGGATTACCTATCACGCGATCGTCAAAACGGGCGCCAATAGCGATTAATACATCGCACTCTTGCATGGCCATATTGGATTCATAACTACCGTGCATCCCAAGCCAGCCTAAGGATTGTTTATCAGTTGCAGGATAGCCACCTAGGCCCATTAATGTGCTGGTAGTAGGGATGCCTAGAGATTGAATGAATTGAGTAAGTTCTGTTGCTGCATTGCCCAAGACGACACCACCACCTGTATAGGCCATTGGCCGTTTTGCTTTTGCAAGTAACTTAAGCGCTTTCTTAATTTGTCCAGAGTGCCCTTTGGTAATTGGGTTATACGAACGCATCTCGATTGTTTTTGGATACTCAAAACTATTTAACGTTGCTGTAATGTCCTTAGGGATATCAACAAGCACAGGCCCAGGACGACCCGTAGATGCCACATGGAAAGCCTTTTTCATCACAGGCGCAATATCTTTGATGTCTTTAATCAAGAAATTATGTTTGACACAAGGGCGCGTAATACCAACTGTGTCACACTCTTGAAATGCATCCTCGCCGATGGCGTGGGTTGGCACCTGGCCGCTAATAACGACCATGGGAATTGAATCCATATAAGCAGTTGCGATACCAGTAACTGCATTAGTGGCACCAGGGCCTGATGTGACTAAGGCCACACCGACTTTTCCAGTAGAGCGTGAATAACCATCAGCTGCATGTAATGCTGCTTGTTCATGGCGTACCAGAATATGTTTGAATTTATTTTGTTGATAGATAGCGTCATAAATATTAAGCACAGCGCCACCTGGGTAGCCAAACACGAATTCAACCTGCTCTTCATGTAAGCATTTAATTAAAATTTCAGCTCCTGTCATTTGCTGCTGGGAACTTGCTTTTTGTTCGGTAATTGGGGTCGAAATTTGATTCATAAACTTATCAGTCATAGCTGTTTTGTACGAACCCTAAACAATAACTGTTTGGACTAGTTTGGTCAACATCTCGAGTTGTTAAATATACCTTAAAAACAAATGTTTGACTTTTTAAATGATAATCATTATCATTTAGTTATTATTCATACAGCTTAAGGATGTTAATTATGGAAAGTGTCTCTGAAAAGCAGCAAGTTCAAACCTTGCCAATGTCGTCTTGTAAAGTCGAGTATGCAGATATTGAGGGTATGGTTTTGATGAAAATAGGCTATGTATCAATAAATTTAGATACGCATAGTTTTATTCTAATGCATGAGGTCATGCGAAAAGCAGTGGCAAGACTTGTGATGAATACAGAAATTAATATCAAATAAAAAATAAACATATATCAACTGTAGTTGAGTTTTATAGAAATAGGTTTTAATTCGACGGAGTATTGAGAATATTCTTGTTTAATAAAAGAATTTGGAGTGCCCCTAACAGCACTCTTATTTTAATAAGTGCATAGTGATGCATTGTTATCGTGAGTTATATTTGGTCGCTTTTTATGAATAATTAATGTAAGTCGGCCATCTTTTTAATGGAGAGTTAACTAAATGAGTCTCAGAATGAAGGGAAGATAGTGGATTCAAAAAACGAATATAAAAGATTGTTATTGAGTAAAAACCTAAGCGGTAGAGTTGAGTTCTGTCAAACGTGCAATGTTGTTGAGTTCGAACTTGGTGCAATTAGTTTAAGATTACATGCAGACGATATGCAGTTATTTAGCCAACTGATACAAGAAGCTGAGATGCGTTTGCGTTATTGCAAAGTTGATAAAGCGAACTTTGAGGATGAGATGTTAAAAACCAGTGGTATTCATTAATAATACAAGTTGTTATTCGTCTAAATGTGGGGCAACTTTCAATACTTCATCGATGGTAGTTAACCCGCTTGCAACTTTCTCAGCTCCGTTTAGCATCATTGGTTGCATGCCTTGTTTGTAAGCAAGTTGTTTAATGTCAGCTAAATCAGTATGTGGTGTGATCATTTTACGTAATTCTGGCGTAATAGTGAGCATTTCATAAATACCTGTTCTGCCAAGGTAACCTGTATTACGGCACTCTGTACAGCCAACTGCTTTCATGATGCTTTGTGGTTTCTTTGCCTTAAATGGTCTTGTCACTGATTCCCACTCGGTAGGTGATATGTCTGTTTTTATTTTACAAGAAGAACATAATGTTCGGACTAAGCGCTGACCCATAATGCCAAGGACTGTGGAGTGAATTAAATATGAGGGCACACCTAAATCTAACAAACGTGTGATTGCTGCAGGGGCATCGTTTGTATGTAATGTAGATAATACTAAGTGACCAGTTAACGCTGCTTGAATCGCCATTTCAGCAGTTTCAATATCACGAATCTCACCAATCATAATAATGTCAGGGTCTTGCCGCATCAGTGTGCGAATGCCTTGAGCAAAATCAAGCCCAATATTAGTAGTGACTTGCATTTGATTAAATGCGGGTTCAATCATTTCAATTGGGTCTTCTACTGTACTAACATTGAGCTCTGGCGTAGCAAGTTGTTTTAGTGTGGAATACAGGGTGGTAGTTTTTCCAGAACCAGTCGGCCCTGTAACTAAAATAATACCATTGGGATGTTGTGTCCACTCCTCCCACAGACTCGCTTGCTTTTTAGTAAAGCCTAATTTAATGAAATCTTGCACAATGGCTTCGGGTGTAAAGACACGCATTACCAATTTCTCACCAAAGGCTGTTGGCATAGTAGATAAACGTAATTCCACTTCTCCACCATCACTATTTACCGTTTTAATACGACCATCTTGTGGGCGACGTTTTTCAACCATATTCATCCGGCCAAGGAGTTTAATACGGCTGGTGATGGCATTCATAATGTTTGGTGGTAATTGATACACTTGATGCAATACGCCATCAATTCTAAAACGCATGATGCCTTTATTGCGACGAGGCTCTAGGTGAATATCACTTGCACGTTGTTCGAAAGCATAATTAAAAATCCAGTCAACTATATTAACGACATGTTGCTCATTTGCATCTAAATTTTTATCTTTTCCTAGCTCGACTAGTTGCTCAAAATTTTGCACGCCAACTACTTGACCTGATTTAGAAATATTGGCTTGATTAATAGAGCTGGCAAGACTATAAATCTCAGGTAAGTAGCGACTGATATCTAATGGGTTAGCAAATACTAGTTTTATTTGCATGCCAAGTACACGCTCTAAGTCTGGAATCCAGTCAGATTGATACGGCTCAGCCGTAGCGACAGTCGCAGCATCACCCTTGATAGAAATAGGCATAATTTTTAGACGTTGGGCAAATGCTTTTGAGACGATTTGAGATGCTGCAGTAAAGTCGAGTTTAAGTGGGTCAATATGGTAATACTCAAGCCCTGCTTCTTTTGCTAACCAGCGAGACAAGAATTCAGCATTCATCACCTTATGAGGGGATTGCACATCTTTCCACTTTTGCTCACCAACAATGATAATTGGATGCAGGTTAGAGCTATCTAATTTACGATCTTTATACAGTTTTTCTGCATTAGATTTTTCAATTTTATTGGCGTTAACAAGCATGCGAAGAAACTCGCCTAAGTTAAGTTTATTTTTTTTACTAGTCGCGCTTACGTTTGTCATCAAAGATATGGAAAATTACTGTATGTTGGTTATTATTCTATGCTATTTGATTCTCATGGACAAATCAATGGCTCGAATGTTTTTTGTCAGCGCACCAACCGAAATACGGTCTACGCCTGTTTCCGCGATATGACGCACGGTGTCTAAATTCACATTGCCAGAGGCTTCTAAAATTGCTTGTTTTTGATAAAGAATATGATTGGTTTTCACTGCTTGTTTCAGTTCATCTAAGGTAAAATCATCTAGTAGTATGTTGGTGGCACCAGCATCTAGTGATTGCTTTAACTCATCTAAGCTTTCTACTTCTATTTGTATGCTGGCATTAGTATTGAGTGATTGCGCTTTTGTAAGCGCCGCAGCGATGCTGCCGGCCGCAGAGATATGGTTTTCTTTGATTAAAATTGCATCATATAAAGCAAGCCGTTGGTTGTAACCACCACCCACAGTCACTGCGTATTTTTGCGCTAAGCGCAATCCTGGCAAAGTTTTACGAGTGTCTAAGATTTTTGCACCAGTACCGATAATTAGCTCGGCATATTGATTAGTTTGTGTAGCGACAGCGGATAGTGTTTGCAAAAAGTTAAGTGCACAGCGTTCTGCACTTAATAAAGCGCGTGCACTGCCTTTAATCTTGCATAAAGTTTGTTCTGGATGTATTGAATCAGCTTCTTTTGCCAACCAATCCACTTTTACATTATTATCCAATTTCTTAAAGGTTGTATTAACCCAATCTACACCACAAAGAACGGCATGATCTTTGGAAACAATCGTTGCTTCTGCTTGATGGGTTTCTTCAATTAATAAAGCAGTTAAATCTCCATTGCCAATATCTTCATCAAGTGCTTGTTGTACTTGCATTTTGATTAAGTTTATAAAGGCTGGTGAGCCATGTGGATAGCTTTGGTTAAATAGCGGTAAAGTCTTAATTTCATCGTTCATAATTGCATTATAATGCAGTTGCTACATAAAATTACATTGGTCATCGAATGAAGCTCCTATATACAGTTAACAGCCCTTATGCTCGGAAAGTCCGCATTGTGGCGCTAGAAAAACACATTGACCTTAAGCTTGAGATAGTAGAGTTGGGCGACCCAAACTCACTAGTTAAAAAATACAATCCATTAGGCAAAATTCCTGTGCTAGTTCTGAACGAAGACGAAGCCTTATATGACTCACGTGTGATTGTTGAGTACTTAGATGCACGTACCCCAGTGACTAAATTAGTGCCTAGCGAAAATGCACTTAGAATTGCTGTGATTCGTTGGGAAGCGCTTGCAGATGGCATTTGTGATGCAGCAGTTGCGACTATGATAGAAAAGCGGAAATCAGAGAATCACCAATCAGAAGCTTATATCGCTAAGCATTTGACTAAAGTCTCAGCTGGTTTAGAGCAACTTAATAAAGATATTAATAAAAAGAAATGGTGTGTAAATGAAACATTTAGTCTAGCGGATGTTTCAGTTGGTTGTATGTTGGGTTATATCGATTTGCGATTTAAATATCTAAATTGGCAATCGCGTTATCCAAACCTGTTTAAACACTATACAATTTTAAGCAAACGGCCTAGTTTTAAAAATACAAGACCAATTTCTTGATGCGAGCTCAAATCGCAGACGTTATAATACCGCCACCAAGACAAACATTACTTTCATAAACCACTGCAGATTGACCTGGGGTAATTGCCCATTGTTTTTGACCAAATCGAATATCGACTATTTGTTGATCAACTGCATCAATTTCACATGCAGCATCGGGCTGACGATAACGTGTTTTTGATCCATAAACCCAATTAGTTTCAGGGTCTTCTTCGCCAATCCAATGCAATTGACTAGCTTTTAAGCCATCGTTTAGAAGTAATGGGTGATTATGTCCTTGTACGACAATCAATTCATTATTTTCCATATCTTTAGCCACAACAAACCAAGGTTCGCCATTGCTATCACGGCTACCACCAATTTTTAAGCCTTGGCGCTGACCAAGTGTGTAATACATTAACCCATCGTGTTGACCAACAGTTTTGCCTTCAGGGGTTTTTATTTCTCCTGGTTTTTTTGGTAAATAACGCTGTAAAAACTCTTGAAATGGTCGCTCTCCTATAAAGCAAATACCAGTAGAGTCTTTTTTATCAGCATTGATTAATCCTGCCTCTCGCGCCATTTGACGCACTTCGCGCTTAAGGTGTTTGCCTAATGGAAATAGAGTTTTACTGAGTTGCGCTTGATTTAAACGGTACAAAAAGTAGCTTTGGTCTTTGCTACCATCATCTGCTTTGAGTAATTGGTAGCTACCTGTTTTTAATGGATTTTCGCGCACTTGGGCGTAATGACCTGTTGCAATTAAATCAGCTCCTAAGGCTATCGCGTGATCTAAAAAGGCTTTGAATTTTATTTCTGCATTACATAATATATCGGGGTTAGGTGTGCGACCAGCTTGGTATTCTTCTAAAAAATTGTTAAACACACGATCTTTATATTCTTTGCTAAAGTTAACGGCTTCAATGTCAATATCGAGCTTATCTGCTACCGCAACAGCATCAATTAAGTCTTGTTTGCTAGAACAATACTCATCATCGTCATCGTCTTCCCAATTTTTCATGAAAAGGCCTGTCACATCATATCCTTGCTGTTTTAGCAGCATCGCAGTCACGGCAGAATCGACACCGCCAGATAATCCAACAATTACTTTTTGTTTGCTCATAAATGTGAAATCACTTCTAAAGGGTAGCGTATGTTAGCTAGGTAATCTTCAACGCATTTTAGTACATGATCGCTGCGCATTAGGTGTTTTTTTTCGCGAATTTCATCAACAGTCATCCACACTGCTCGGATAATACCATCTTCAAGCGGCTGAGATTGATAGTGCTTACCTAACTTACCAGCAAAGCTAAAACGTAAATAAGTGATGTCATTATGTGCATGCTTGAAGTGGTAAATGCCAACTAAGGAATCTGCCGTGAAGTCGTAAGCAGCCTCTTCTAACGTTTCACGCGACACAGCATCGAGCAGCGTTTCATTATTTTCTAAATGCCCTGCTGGTTGGTTGAAACGATTGCCGCGCTCAGTCTTTTCTTCTATCAATAGAAACTTGCCATTTTGTTCTATGATTGCCGCGACAG
>CAZJUK010000056.1:0-12338 GCA_964549145.1 uncultured Methylophilaceae bacterium | reverse complement strand
AGTAGGTCACTGCCAAGCTTTTATTTAGAAAACACCCTCCAAAAGAGGGTGTTTTCGTATGTATAGTGGTTTTATTGATCTATTAAATATGCTTTAGGTATTAACGTAATTGCATGGAATTTAATTGATATTGCTTAAGCATTTCAATTGATTGCATTCGTAGGTATAATATCGTTTTTGGGATGGGCTTTGAGCCCATTTTTTGTTTCTGTAGCATATGAAGCTGTTTGATGAGGATGTTAATTAATGCACGATTTAAACGCTTTAGTTGATAAAACCGTATCTCAATTAGGGTACGAACTTGTTGATCTCGATATATCAAATCGAGGCAAGTTGTTGCGTGTATTTATCGATAAGTTTAATCCAGTCAACATGCAGGATAGCGTTAATATTGACGACTGTGTCTTAGTAAGTAATCAATTAGGCAATGTGTTAACCGTTGAGCATGAAATTGAATATGATAGGCTAGAAGTTTCATCTCCAGGGATGGATAGGGTGCTAAAAAAAGAAAGTGATTTTTTAAGGTTTGTTGGTGAGCGCGCACAAATTAAATTGCGCATACCAGCCACATTAGAAAATGGTGAGAAAAAGAAGAATTATTTGGGAATACTGCGAGGATTTGAAGCGGGTAATGTGCAATTGGAGTGCGGCGATGTGTTGGAAAATATTGCGCATAATAATATCGATAAAGCACGCTTAAGCCCTAAATTTTAGTAATAAGTATTATATATAATTAGACTAGGTAAATATTTTGTTGGAGAATGGCGATGAGTCGTGAAATTTTATTATTGGTAGATGCTTTGGCACACGAGAAAAACGTGGACAGAGATATTGTATTTACAGCATTAGAACTGGCATTAGCCTCCGCAACAAAGAAAAAACACGAAGAAAATGCAGATATTCGTGTTGCAATAGACCGTGAAACTGGCGAATATGACACTTTTCGACGTTGGGAATATGTTGAATATGATTTGTTAGAAAGTTCTGAGTTTCAATTTGATGAAGAGAGTGATCTAGCAAAAGATAGAGAGATTGGTGACTTTTATGAGGAGCCTTTAGAGTCAATTGAATTCGGAAGAATTGGCGCGCAGGCTGCTAAGCAAGTAATTTTGCAAAAAGTTCGCGAAGCCGAGCGTGAGCAAATATTAGAAGACTTTTTAGCGCGAGACGAAACGCTAGTAACTGGCGTGATCAAACGTATGGAAAAAGGAAATGCTTTAATTGAAGTGGGTCGTTTGGAGTGTATCTTGCCGCGTGATTCCATGATACCAAAAGAAAACTTACGTGTTGGTGATCGCATACGTGCTTACATGTCTGGCATTGAGCGAAGCGGACGTGGACCTCAATTGATTTTATCTCGTGTTGCGCCAGAATTTATAATTAGCCTATTTGAACTAGAAGTGCCTGAAATTGAAGAAGGGTTGTTAGAAATACGTGCGGCAGCACGCGACCCTGGATTACGATCTAAAATTGCAGTAAAAGCTAATGATCAACGTTTAGACCCGGTGGGCACTTGTGTTGGTATGCGAGGGTCACGTGTGCAAGCTGTTACAGGCGAGTTAGCTGGCGAGAGGGTAGATATTGTTTTATGGAGTATAGAGCCAGCACAATTTGTGATTAATGCCATGGCGCCAGCAGAGGTCTCAAGTATTGTAGTAGATGAAAATGCACGCAGCATGGACGTTGTTGTTGAAGAAGATCAGCTAGCTTTAGCGATTGGACGAAGTGGTCAAAATGTACGTCTGGCATCTGAACTTACGGGATGGACACTTAACATATTGACTGAAGAAGAGGCTGATAAGAAAAATCAAGATGAATACGCAAATGTAAGTCAACTATTCATGAAGAAACTAGATGTCGATGAAGAGGTTGCAGACATTTTAGTACAAGAAGGATTTAGTACATTAGAAGAAATTGCTTATGTACCAATGTCAGAAATGTCAGAAATTGAAGCATTTGACGAAGATACAATAAATGAACTTCGTTCGCGCGCTCGAGCTGCACTGTTAACTAAAGCGATTGCTACAGAAGAAAGTGTAGAAGATGCAGCAGAAGATTTATTGAAAATGGATGGTATGGATGATGAAACTGCCAATCTGCTAGCCTCTAAAGGTGTGCCGACAATGAATGATTTGGCAGAGCTTGCGGTAGACGAGTTAATTGAACTTACAGCGATGGATGAAGAGCGAGCAAAAACGCTCATCATGACTGCACGTGCACCTTGGTTTGAGTAAGTATTTTAAGCGTATTTAATATTTAAAAAGTAAGACAAAAGTAAAGAAACTGGAGCAGTAAATGGCACAATCAACCGTTACACAATTCGCCACAGAGCTAGGGTTACCCACTACTTTGCTATTAGAGCAATTGAAAAGTGCGGGCGTAGATAAGACAGAAGTGGAAGATAAGCTAACAGAAACAGATAAATCTGCTCTGCTGGAATATTTGCGTAAAGAGCACGGTGCTGCACAACAGACACCTAAAAATAAAATTACGCTTACACGCAAACAAAACACAGAAATTACTAAAAAAGACAGTACTGGGCGTTCCAGAACCATTCAAGTCGAGGTGCGTAAAAAACGCGTCTTGATGCGTAGAGATGAAACCGATGAATCATCTGCAAAAGTAGAAGAGCCAGAAATCGTTACACCTGCCGTTCAAGAGGAGGTGGTTAAATCCACTGAACCTGAAGTCGCCGCACCTGTAGAAGTTGTTGTGCCTGTGATCGAGGAAGAAGTGGTTAAACCTGTTGAGCCTGAAGTTGTCGCACCTGAGGAGGTCGTTGAACCTGTCATTGAAGACAAGCCTAAAAAGACAATCAGGAGACAAGTGCTTACGCCAGAGCAAATAGCTATTCGTGAAAAAGAAGCAGTACGCCATGCAGCGCTGTTATCACATCAAGCAGATGATTTACGTAAAAAAGAAGAGCTAAAAATAAAACGTGTTGCTGACGAAGAAAAAAGAATCGCTCAGGCAGCTGAAGACGCAAAAGCGAAAGCGGCAAAATTAACCGAGGGTACATTACATAAGCCTGTTGCTAAAGAAGGCGTTAAACCTGTAAAAGAGGTTAAAAAAGCTAAAGGCAGTAACAATAAAAATTGGAACGATAAAGAGAACAAAAAACGAGGCATAAAAACACGTGGCGCAGTCAACTTTAACAAAGGTTGGCGTTCGCCTAAAGGCAAAAATAGGACAGGAAATAAAGAAGAAGATGACGAGAGTTCATTTGTTGCCCCTACTGAGCCGGTAGTGCATGAAGTGATGGTGCCAGAAACGATTTCTGTGTCTGACCTAGCACATAAAATGACGGTTAAAGCGAGTGAAGTGATTAAAGTGTTGATGGGTATGGGTATGATGGTAACCATTAACCAAGTGCTCGACCAAGAAACAGCCATTATTCTTGTTGAAGAAATGGGACATCTACCGCAAGCAGCTGAAGAAAATGACCCGGAAACTTTCTTAGTAGATACTGAGCATGAAGATGCTGTATTAGAACAACGCCCGCCAGTAGTGACGGTAATGGGCCATGTTGATCATGGTAAAACTTCACTGCTAGATTATATTAGAAAATCACGTGTTACTTCAGGTGAGGCCGGTGGTATTACGCAGCATATCGGCGCTTACCATGTAGAAACGCCAAATGGTATGGTCACGTTCTTAGATACGCCAGGCCATGAAGCATTTACCGCTATGCGTGCACGTGGTGCAAAAGCAACCGATGTTGTTATCTTGGTAGTATCAGCTGACGACGGTGTGATGCCGCAAACAAAAGAAGCGATTCATCATGCGAAAGCCGGGAATGTGCCTATCGTGGTTGCCATTAATAAAATTGATAAGCCAGAGGCTGAACCTGAGCGTGTGAAGTTGGAATTGGTTGCTGAAGAGGTTGTGCCGGAGGACTTTGGTGGTGATGTCATGTTCCGTGAAGTGTCTGCTAAAACAGGACAAGGGATCGATGAGTTACTTGAGGCCGTATTGCTGCAATCAGAAATTTTAGAATTAAAAGCAGCTAAAAATACGCCTGCAAAAGGGTTGGTCATTGATGGACGATTAGATAAAGGGCGTGGTCCTGTGTCATCAATCTTAATTCAGTCTGGTACGCTTAAACGAGGTGATATGTTGCTAGCAGGTAGCACTTACGGACGTGTACGTGCAATGCTAGATGAAAATGGTCAAGATGTGAAAGAAGCAGGGCCTTCTATGCCAGTTGAGATTTTAGGCATGTCTGATGTGCCAAATGCCGGTGACGATGTCATTGTGTTGAACGATGAGCGTAAAGCACGTGAAATTGCAATGTTCCGTCAAGGCAAGTTCCGTGATGTCAAATTTGCGAAACAGCAAGCGGTTAAAATGGAAAACATGATGGATCAAATGTCTGAAGGTGAAGTGCAGACATTGGGTTTAATCATCAAATCAGATGTGCAAGGCTCATACGAGGCTTTATCTACTAGCTTACAAAAACTATCAACAAGTGAAGTTAAAGTGAATATTATTCACACAGGCGTTGGTGCAATCAGTGAGTCAGATGTAAACTTAGCTGCTGCATCAAATGCGGTGCTCATTGGCTTTAATGTTCGTGCTGATAGTGGCGCACGTAAACTGGTCGAATCAAATGGCGTAGACATGCGTTATTACAACATTATTTATGAAGCTGTTGATGAAGTAAAAGCAGCTCTAGGCGGCATGCTAAAACCAGAGCAAAGAGAAAGTATGATCGGGTCTGTTGAGGTTCGTGAAGTATTCCGTATCTCTAAAGTGGGTGCAGTGGCCGGTTGTTATGTGCGCGATGGCATGATCAAGCATGATTCTAAAATCCGTGTATTACGAGATAACGTGATTATTTACACAGGTGAATTAGATTCATTAAA
Source organism: uncultured Methylophilaceae bacterium (assembly GCA_964549145.1). Classification (GTDB taxonomy): domain Bacteria; phylum Pseudomonadota; class Gammaproteobacteria; order Burkholderiales; family Methylophilaceae. Next base: position 7,473 of record CAZJUK010000056.1, on the reverse strand, counting down.
ACGATTTAAAGATGATGTTAAAGAGGTGAAAAATAACTTTGAGTGTGGTTTGTCACTCAAAAATTACAACGATATTGAAGTAGGCGATTTGTTAGAAGTTTACGAAGTTATTGAAATTGCTAGAACACTAGAGTAATTAGCATATGGCGAAAGACTTTTCACGCAGTCAGCGTATTGCAGAACAAATGAAACGCGAGTTGGCTGATTTACTTCAGTTTGAGGTTAAAGATCCACGGGTAGGCATGGTGACAGTGACGGAGGTGGAAGTCACTGGCGATATGGCACATGCTAAAATATTTTATAGCGCTAAGGAAGGCACGCCCGAGCTGCAAGCAGGTCTTGAAAAATCATCAGGATTCTTACGCACGCAAATCGCAAAACGTATGTTGTTACGCAAAATGCCACAGCTACATTTTGTCTATGATAAAACCGCGGACTATAGTACTAAAATGAATAAATTGATCGATGAAGCTTTGTCTCCAAAAGAATCACCAAAGGACGGCGCTTAAAATAAGTAAGCGTTAACCTACAAAATTGCAAGTCAAAGGCGTTAAAAGAAGTATCAGCGGCATTCTGCTCTTAGATAAACCCATCGGTTTTTCTTCTAATCAAGCATTACAAAAAGTAAAGTGGTTATATAAAGCCAGCAAGGCTGGCCATACTGGTACGCTAGATCCACTTGCTACAGGTTTGCTACCTATATGTTTAGGCGAAGCAACAAAGTTTGCTCAGTATGTTACGGATGCGAGAAAAACTTATATTGCTGATATTAAATTAGGCATAAAAACCACGACAGGTGATGCTGAAGGTGAGGTGATCTCCGCAAAGTCAGTCGTTGTAAGTCATGCTGAATTTACTAAAGCTTGTCAGCAGTTTGTAGGGAAGATCAGCCAAGTGCCACCTATGTATTCTGCTTTAAAACATAAAGGTAAAGCGCTATATGAATATGCAAGAGCGGGCGTTGAAATTGAACGGTCTGCTCGTCCAGTTACGATTCAAAATATAACAGTCAATATATTTTCACAGCCGGATGCGCAAATAAAAGTTACTTGTAGCAAAGGGACTTATATTCGCACTTTAGCCGAAGATATTAGTGCGGCAATAGGTTGTGATGCTCACCTAACTGGTTTGCGCAGAATTGAAACGGCAGGTTATGAAATTGCTGAAGCAATTACAATAGACATGCTAGAAACTATGGAAGTCGACATGCGAGATGCACAGTTATTACCCGTTGACTCTGCGATTAAAACACTGCATAAAGTCATTATTAGTGCCGATGCTACGCATTTTTTTAGACAAGGCCAAGCCATTTGGCAAGCTGGGGAAATATCGGATGGCGAGTTTCGAGTCTATCAAGATAATGGCTTATTTCTTGGCTTAGGTAAGCGATTAGATGACGGTAAAATCACGGCCAAACGCCTAGTTAATTTATAGCTTATTGAGTATAGGTTTGTGTTGAAAAAACAGGCATAAAATATCGAAGAAAAGCAATTTAATCGATTTCGCTAATTATATATTCTCACAGTTAAGCATACCAGAGGTAAAACGCTAATATAATGCCTAGCATAGCAATTAAGGTTGACATTACAAAAGCTAAGTTGTTTGAGTAAATAGTCGGTAGATGTTCTGACGTTAAAGACGCCACAAACCTTTTATGTTGAACCGCTGTAATACCGATTAATAATGAACCAACCACAACAAAAGCAATGCCTAAAAATGAGGGGATTGATGTGCTTGTATGTTGGATAGACGTTTGAGTTTGAAGTCCAAGTAATTGGATAAATAAACCAAAGCGCGAGATAATAAAACCTAGTCCAATAATCGTTAACCCAGTGCGTAACCAAGCAAGCAAGGTTCTTTCAGCCGCAAAAAAAATACGTGGGTCAGGTTTTTCAGTTATCACAATATCTCCATAAAATGCAAAGTATTTTAACTGCTAATAAGCCCATTGGCAAACAGCTCAATTATGCTTAAATAACTTGCGCTTATTAGTAATGTCTATAATCTACACAATTAATGTTTTGTCGCTTATCTATCATAACTGGTAAGGGTAGTCGGCATCGCTTATTCATTTAGTAAACACTGTTTTTGGCGTTGGCAAGCGATATGATTAAGAGGGCAACGTCATGACAATATCAGTGCAGCTCAAGTACCAAACCATCAATATTGACGGAACAGATATTCATCTTTGTACATTAAAAGATAGGCAGCAATTCACTGACCCTGATGATATAGCTAAGAATTTAGGGATTAATGATTCTGTATGGCCACTCTTTGGCATTGTATGGCCATCAAGTATGGTGCTTGCACACTACATCAACGAATATGAAACAGAAGGTAAACGTGTACTTGAAGTCGGTTGTGGTATTGCACTAACTAGCCTCTTCTTAAGTAAGAAAAATATAGATATCAGCGCAAGTGATTATCACCCAGAGGTCGGTTTTTTCTTACAAAGAAATATCCAGTTGAATAATGGCAAAGCGATTAATTATCAGCGTGCAAATTGGGCTGAAAACACTGACACACTTGGTCGTTTTGACTTGATTATTGGTAGTGATATTTTGTATGAAGATCATCATGTGCAAATATTAGCTGACTTCATAGAAAGGCATAGCCAGCCTATATGCGAAGTAGTTGTAGTTGACCCAGGGCGCGGTAGAAAAACAAAAATTAGCATCGCTTTAGAAAGACATGGTTTTCAAAGTAAACACTTTACACCTGAAAATACAGATTTTTTGGATACACCATTTAAAGGGCATATTCTTAAGTTTTGGCGTGATGCTTGATTAAGTTTAATTTTCCTGGTCAGTTAAATGCCTTTTTCACACTTGAAAAATTATTTAACCATAGTCTCTAACGATTAATTTTAATAAATGCTTACAGTTGAAAGAGTAAAAACAAAACAAAACAAAACAAAACAAAACAAAACAAAACAAAACAAAAACATTAACTTAACCTCAAAAAATTTGGCGTTTTGATGATTTTTAACTATAATGCTTTTATTATGTAATTTGAATGCAATCGCGGGTTGAGTAAATAGGTTACTTAGCTATGTTTGTATTGACGCTAACTAAAAGGATTAAAGATGGCTGTTACAGCGCAAGATTCCGCAAAAATCATCAAAGAATATCAACGTGCTCCAAATGATACGGCAAGCCCAGAAGTCCAAGTGGCTTTGTTAACTAACCGTATTGCTTACTTGACTGAGCATTTCAAAACAAACAAAAAAGATAATCACTCACGTCGTGGTTTGTTGGCAATGGTTAGTCAACGTCGTCGCTTGTTAGATTATTTAAAAAGTAAAGACGTTAGCCGTTATCAAACATTAATTGGTAAGCTAGGTTTACGTAAGTAATTTCTATAAATGCGATACTCGTATTTATAGTTTTGTAGAAAGCCGACTGCATGAAAATGTATCGGCTTTTTTTATTGTTAAGTTGCTATTGGGTAGTGAATAGTAATTTGTAGAAAAAAAGGAAAAAAAATGTTTAATAAAGTAACAAAAAGTATTCAATATGGTGATCACACACTTACCTTAGAAACAGGAGAAATTGCACGCCAAGCTGATGCGACTGTCATGGTGAGTTATGGCGATACTGTTGTCATGGTCGCTGTGACAAGCAGAAGTGAAGTAAAGGCAGGCCAAGACTTTTTCCCGTTAACAGTTGATTACATGGAAAAAACATATGCTGCGGGTAAAATTCCTGGTAGCTTTTTCAAACGTGAAGGCCGTCCTTCAGAAAAAGAAACACTAACAAGTCGTTTAATCGATCGACCATTACGCCCGTTATTTCCAGATGCGTTTTATAACGAAGTGCAAGTAGTTGCAACAGTCATGTCGTCAGATCCTGAAATTGATTCTGATATCCCTGCGATTATTGGTGCATCAGCTGCCATGTCATTATCAGGCATTCCGTTTTATGGGCCGTTAGGCGCAGCACGTGTCGGCTATATTGATGGTGAATACATTATTAATCCAAGCAAAACAAAAATGGAAACAACTGAACTTGATTTAGTTGTTGCTGCCACTGAAACTGCGGTGATGATGGTTGAGTCTGAAGCAAAAGAGCTTTCTGAAGAAGTGATGTTGGGTGCAGTGACAACTGGTCATGAAGCTATGCAGCCAGTGATAAAAATGATTAATGAGCTAGCTGCTGAAGCAGGTAAAGAGGCGTGGGATTGGGCAGCAGCAGCGCCTGATACTGCTTTAATCGAAAAAATTAAAAAATTAATTGGTAAAGATGTGGATGCGGCTTTTCAAATTAAAGAAAAAGGCGAGCGCTCAACCAAGCTAAATGAAATTAAAAAGCGTTTAACTGATACGTTGATTACAGATGAAACTTCTACTGAAGAAGCCAATAAAATCAAAGGCGAGTTCTTTAATTTAGAAGCACAAACAGTTCGTAGTCAAATTTTAAATGGTGACCCTCGTATTGATGGCCGTGATACGCGCACAGTACGTCCTATTACTGTTCGTACTGGCGTATTGCCACGTACCCATGGTTCAGCACTATTTACGCGCGGAGAAACCCAGGCGTTGGTTGTAGCAACTTTAGGTACTGGCCGTGATGAGCAGCGAATTGATGCACTACAAGGTGAATATACTGATCAATTTATGCTGCATTACAACTTTCCACCTTACGCAACAGGAGAAACAGGTCGTGTAGGCACACCAAAACGTCGTGAAATTGGTCATGGCCGTTTAGCAAAACGCGCATTAATAGCTGCCTTGCCAGACAAAGAAGATTTTGATTACACCATGCGTGTGGTTTCAGAAATTACTGAATCAAATGGTTCGAGTTCTATGGCTTCTGTATGTGGGGGCTGCTTAGCGCTAATGGATGCTGGCGTACCGATGAAAGCACAAGTTGCTGGTATTGCGATGGGATTGATTAAAGAAGGAAATCGTGTTGCCGTTTTAACTGATATCTTAGGTGATGAAGATCATCTTGGTGATATGGACTTTAAAGTAGCAGGTTCAGTGAATGGCATTACTGCATTGCAAATGGATATTAAAATTACCGGCATTACTTCACAAATCATGCAAGCTGCTTTAGCACAAGCTAAAGAAGGCCGTGAGCATATTCTAGGTATTATGAAAGAAGCGATGGATAATGCAAATACTGAAATGTCAGAATTTGCACCGCGTATTCTTACGTTGAAAATCAAAGCAGATAAGATTCGTGACGTGATTGGTAAAGGCGGTGCTGTGATTCGTGCTTTGACTGAAGAAACTGGCACTACGATTGATATTGATGAAGATGGGTTAGTAAAAATTGCTTGCACAAGTAGTGAGCAAGGCGAAGAAGCAAAACGACGTATTGAAGAAATCACTGCAGATGTAGAAGTTGGTCAAATCTATGAAGGCCCTGTTGTTAAAGTGCTTGATTTTGGCGCTGTAGTATCATTGATTCCTGGCAAAGACGGCTTAGTCCATATTTCACAAATTGCTCATGAGCGTGTTAATGCTGTGAGTGATTACATTAAAGAAGGTGATGTAGTGAAAGTTAAAGTGGTTGAGCTTGATGACAAAGGTAAAGTGCGTTTGAGTATGAAAGCTTTGATAGAAAAACCTGTAAAAGGTGAAGAAGCCGATGAATAGTCAGATGACTAACTAAAATAAAAAAGCCCGCTTTTAGCGGGCTTTTTTATAACTAAATTTTATTAGGTTATTTAGCAACTTGCTTTTCACGCATTTCATCCAATGTTTTGCAATCAATACATTGTGTTGCAGTTGGCCGCGCTTCAAGGCGTTTTAAACCAATTTCTATGCCACAGCCTTCGCAGTATCCATAGTCATCTGCTTCAATGTTACGTAAAGTAGAATCAATCTTTTTAATGAGTTTCCGTTCACGGTCACGATTACGCAATTCCAAAGCCATGTCAGATTCCTGGCTAGCGCGGTCGTTTGGGTCTGCAAACATTGTGACTTCGTCTTGCATATTGTGCACTGTTTTATCAATATCGTGACTTAGTTCAGCTTTCCAACCTTCCAATATTTTTTTGAAATGATTGCGCTGCTTTTTGCACATGTAATTCTCACCAGCTTTTGCTTGATAAGGTGTAAAGGTTTTGTTCAGAGTTTCTGCCATATTGGTTCCAAAAAACTACTTAAAAAAACGTAACTAAAAATTTAATCGAGGCGATTTTACACTGAATACTGAGGATATGCAAAGGCAACTGTCTATATTAATATTTAAAATGAAGCTGTAGTCAGTTCCTTTAGACTTAATGCTAACAAAGTGTTTTCCATTAATATAGCTACTGTCATCGGGCCAACGCCACCAGGCACTGGTGTAATGAAGCCAGCACGCTCTTTTGCAACGTTAAAATCAACATCTCCGCTTAATGTACCATCATCTAATCGGTTAATGCCGATATCTATAACAACAGCGCCCTGTTTAATCCATTCGCCACTAATAAGGCCTGGCTTTCCCGCAGCAGCAACGACTAAGTCTGCCCCTTTAATTTTTTCTGCTAATTTTTTAGTTTTGCTGTGGCAGCTAGTAATTGTTGCACCGGCCATCATTAGTTCCAATGCCATTGGCCTACCCACGTTATTAGATACCCCGACAATTACAGCATCTAAACCCTTTGGATCAATGCTGCTAGCTTCCAACATTTTAATCACGCCGTAGGGTGTGCATGAGCGTAATGTTGGCTGACGAACTGCTAAACGGCCGATATTACATGGATGAAAACCATCAACATCTTTATTCACACTAATTTTTTCTACAATTTCATCTTCATTAATTTGTGATGGTAAGGGTGATTGAACCAATATACCGTCTACTTTATCGTCTTCATTGAGATTTTTTATTAATGCTATGAGTTCCTTCTGAGAAGTTGTCATCGGTAAACCGTGTGCAATTGATCGGATACCCACTTTTTCGCAAGCCCGCTTTTTGTTGCGGACATAAACTGCTGATGCAGGATCTTCACCAATTAAAATGACTGCTAAGCAAGGTGCGCGCTTACCAAATGCAATACGTTCCTCGATTTTTGATTTTATCTCTTCAAGTAAATTTTCTGCAATGGCTTTACCATCAATAATCTTTGCTGTCATAGTGCGATTTCAAAATAACGATAAATAATTTGCAATATTAACATATAAGAATTGACCAAATGCTTGGTTTGCGCTATATTTCTGCCTCTTCGGCGTGTAGCGTAGCCTGGTAGCGCGCCTGCTTTGGGAGCAGGATGTCGGGAGTTCGAATCTCTCCACGCCGACCATTTTTTTATTTTGTTGGTTTTAGTTGAAGATAACAAGGTAATGAGTAGTCAGCCCGAAATTTATATTGTTAAAATATAAATGAATTGTGATCAAAATCTGCCCGTAGCTCAACTGGATAGAGCACCAGCCTTCTAAGCTGGGGGTTACAGGTTCGATTCCTGTCGGGCAGGCCAATGCCTCTATGGTGGCTGTAGCTCAGCTGGTAGAGCCCCGGATTGTGATTCCGGTTGTCGTGGGTT
>CAZJUK010000055.1:0-12401 GCA_964549145.1 uncultured Methylophilaceae bacterium | reverse complement strand
CAAATCCAAAGGCGCTTGATATTTGTCATCTACTTAAGTAATATCAAATCATGACAAAAAAATTAATATTTATGCTTACCTGCTTAATCTTCTCACTACATTCTTTTGCTTTAGAAACAGATTATATTTCTGAGGAAGAAGCAGAAGACTCAGTCGTTTTTCAAAAAGAAAAAAACATCTACTTTCAAGAAGAAAATACTGAAAAGAAAATTAATACTAATTTTGATAGTAAACAATCTTCACATTGCCAAGAGCTTTCTGCTCAAATAAAAGATCTTGTGGGTAAGCCTCTTAGAAAAAGCGCTGTAATGGACCAGTATAATTTAGAGTGCTCAAATGAAATACGTTAAGCTAGCTTTATATTATTTAGGAAATAAAAAATTAAACTCAAAAACTTACTAATTTTAATTAGAAAAATACTCTTACCCTTTTTAGTCATTCCACTTTCCCTAACACTTTTTGGCTGCAGCGAACAAAACGACAACAAAGATAAAAAAATTCAAATTAATTCTTCAGAAGAGATAGCAGCTGTCTTTGTGGGCGCAAAAAAGTGTGCTAGTTGTCATACAGGTCAGTTAAAAGCTTGGCAAGGTTCGCATCATGATCTAGCGATGCAGCATGCAGACGAAAAAACAGTATTAGGCGATTTCAACAACACCTCTTTCGAGTATTTTGGAACCGTTTCAAAGTTCTATAAAAAAGACAATAAATTCTTTGTTCAAACTGACGGGCCTGATGGCAAGTTAACTGAATATCCTATTGCTTATACCTTTGGTGTAAGTCCATTACAGCAATATTTAATCGCATTCCCAGGCGGACGTTACCAGGCATTGAATGTTGTCTGGGATACACGTAGCAAACAACAAGGTGGACAACACTGGTATCACTTATACCCTGACGAGCATATAAAACATGATGATGAGCTGCACTGGACCGGGATTAATCAAAACTGGAATTACATGTGTGCTGATTGTCATTCAACTAATCTACAAAAAAATTACAACAATACTGAAAAACAGTACAAAACAACGTGGTCAGAGATCGATGTTGGTTGCGAGGCATGCCATGGTCCAGCTTCAAAACATATAAGCTGGACTGATGAGAAAAGTAATAGCATCAAGAATAAAGGTTTTAGCGTAGCTTTTAATGAACGCAAAAATATGAGTTGGGAAATTGATGCTGAGACAGGGAATGCGAAGCGTGAGCCTGTTAAAAAAAGTGATACCGAGATTAAAGTCTGCGCGCAATGTCATGCTAGGCGTTCGACAATTAAACCTGGTTCGAAACCAGGCCATACTTTTTTAGATAATTTTAAGCTGTCTTTATTAACAGACCCCTTGTACCACGCAGACGGCCAGATTAATGGTGAAGTCTATGTTTACGGCTCTTTTATACAAAGTAAAATGCATCATGCAGGCGTCACTTGTAGTGATTGCCACGAACCTCATAGTATTAAATTACGCGCTGAGGGTAATGCGCTTTGCGCACAATGTCATCTATCTGATAAATATAATTCAACTGATCACCATATGCATAAGACAAACACCGAAGCAAGTCAGTGTGTAAATTGTCATATGCCGTCTAAAAACTATATGGTGATTGACGGAAGACGTGATCACAGCTTACGTATTCCCCGCCCTGATTTATCTGTAAAACTGGGCGTGCCAAATGCATGTAGCCAATGCCATGAAGATAAAAGTGTAAATTGGCTGGCAAAGAAACTTGAAGAAGAAAATGGAAAACCGCTTAAAAAGCATTTTGCAGAAGCAATTTTTGCGGGACGTCATGGCTTTCCTGGCGCTGAACGATTACTAGCTAAAGTGATTTTAGATGATACTCAGCCAGCCATTGCGCGGGCAACAGCAATAACATTATTGCCTCCTTATCTATCAAAAGAGACAGCACCCCTATTACAAATGGTGGCTAATGATGATGAACCCTTACTTGGTTTTGGTTTGGCAATTGCGCTGAACTCAATACCTAAGCAGCGGCGTTTACCTTTTGCTTACCCCCTGCTTTACGATGATAGTAGAAGCACCCGCATGTTGGCAGGTAGGTCATTATTAGGCTTCTCACTTAAAGAATTACCAGCAGAAGGAACAGATAAGTACAATCAAGCCATTCAGGAGTATATAGATGTACAAATGTTTAATGCTGACCGTCCTGAGTCATTAGTGAATATGGCGAGCTTTTACTCACAACAAAATAGCCCACTGGAGGCAGAGCAATTTTATAACCAAGCAATATTTATAGCGCCTTTCTACACTCCTGCTTATGTAAACCTTGCAAATCACTTTCGGAATAATGGAAACGATGTAAGCGGAGAAAAAGTATTACAAAACGCCTTGTTACATGTAAGAGATAAAGCACCTATTCAACATGCCTTAGGTTTGTTAAATATTAGGCAAAAGAAACTAGACCAGGCAGTAAATTATTTGAGGTTAGCAGCCATAGCACCTATGGCAACTGACCGTTATGTTTATGACTATGCTATTGCATTAAATTCCACAGGGAAAGCTTCGCAAGCACTTAATGTACTAAAAAATGCACAACCACAATATCCAACAAATACAGCCATTCTGAATGCTTTAATATCTATAAATTATGAGCAAGGCAATAAAAACCAGGGACTAGTTTACGAAAAGTTATTACGTAGGCTTTCTGGTGCAAGCACCACAATACCAGCCAATATTGATCAATGAGAGTTCCAAAAAATTATTTATTAGAAGATAATGAACTACGCTTTATAGTTATAATTATGCAGCTAGATTTAGAAACATATTAAACATTGGAGAAGATCTGTATGAAAAAATTATATATTCTTTTGGTAGCTATCACGTATGTTATTACCGGTTGCGCAACCTTAACAACATCAGAAAAAGAACAGAAGCGCAGTGAAATAAATGCAATGGCAAAAAAAGCTATAGCAGGTCTTATCGAACAAGATGCCACTTTAGAGCAGGAACTTAACGATTCACTTGGTTACGCTGTCGCTAATATGAAAGTAACCAAAGTACCCATTGTTGGTGCAGGTGGTGGTGAAGGTGTCTTTTTAAACAAAAAAACACAACAACGTACTTACTTCAACGTTAGCCGGTTTGACATAGGCGGCGGCTGGGGTGCGCGCTCATATAAAGCGCTGCTGGTGATTAAGTCAAAGGAGGCTGTGGACAGGATTAGCAACGGCACTTGGGAATTTCAAGCAGGTGTCGAGGCATCAGCAGGCACTACTGCAGCTGAAGGGGCATCTGGCGGTTCAAATGAAGATTTTACTGTTCATGTGTTATCTGATGGCGGAGCTTCAGCTACTGCAACAGCAAGGGTTATACACATAAAAGTTGATGAAGATTTATCGAAAGAATACTGATTTCTCCATGCACTAAGGACCAAGTAAAAACTATTTTGTTTTAAAGTTCTAGATATTAAAACCTATCCAATAAGATAAAAGCTAAAAGCAAGTCTCTAATCGACACCTAGATGGCTTTATTTGAATAGGCTTTGAAATCTAGTGAAATATAGATTTAAATAAGGAATATAAAAATGAAAACACTGTTAATAATGGCTACACTATTAGCGCTTAATTCCGCAGGAGCACAGGCTGAAGACAGATGGACTGAGGTCGGAGGCTATATTTTTGCATCAAGTATTAAAGGCGATGCTCAGATTGGCAATGTAGAAGCTGATGTTGATGTTACTTTCGGCGATATTCTGGATCACCTTGATTTCGGTGCAATGGGATTTATCGAGCACCGCCGTGGTAAATGGTCATTTATTGGTGATGTTGGTTATATGGCGACTTCTGGTGACAATACTGTCACATCAAATGGTTCAGTAAATGCCAAACTGGATGCAGAGTTTGACCAGACGACAGTCCAAGGATTTGTCGGCTATCGCGCTATTGAAGAAAATTATAACAATGCAAGTTTTGGTTTGGATATTCTTGGTGGGTTCCGTTACATCAAGCTTGAAACTGAAATTGGTATAAAAGCATCTCTTTCAGGACTTGCAGGGTCCTTATCTCGAGACCAGACCGAAGACTGGGTCGATGGTGTCATCGGTGTTAGAGCGCAGTACAAAAATGATAATGGCTGGGGAGCATCAGCACAGGCTGATTATGGCAAAGGCTCTGACAGTAACTCTTATCAGCTTATCGGTCTAGTGAATTATAGTTTTGAAAATAATGTAAGCGTTTTTGGTGGGTACCAAATATTAGATCTTGATTATAAAAAAGGCGTCGGTGTGAAACTTTATGATATTGATTTGAATTATCAAGGACCAAGGCTGGGTGTTTCTTACAGATTTTAAGGGTTAAGTATCTTAAAAAGCTGGCTATAAGGAGGTGGCCAACACCAGTAGCAGTGAATATATACCTAACGACCCATCAGTGTTATAAGTTGGGCTCTAACGTCTCAAAAGCCATATAGCCACAGGAACTATACTTAGCTCCATAAAAAGATACGAAATTAGTAACGGTGAAGGAATTCCGTCAATAATTAGACTCAAAACCCTTCCTGTAACAAGCCCGCCGGCAAATATACAAGTGACAACAATGCCTATGTCTCGATACTTCTCCGAAAAAGCGCAGTAAAGCCAAAAGAACGCTAACGCTATGTATAACATCATAACCGCTCTAAGAATATGTGATTGATCAATGCTTGGTGGCTGAGAATCTACTAGAAAAGTGCCAAAAAACCAGCTTGGAGAGATGCCGTACAATATTGCGATAATACAGACAGTTAAGGAAGAGAACACTAGAAACCCTTTTTTTAAATCCATTTTTAATCTTTTCTTAGATGCGTCTTAGTGTTTTGTGAGAATAAACTAAAATTAAGAGGTTCCTCTTAGGGGTTTCGCTTTTACATGAAAGAATTATACATACACATGTATACTAATACGGAAAAACTGTCCTTGATATTATTTTGAGGTAACTGGCTTAGCAACTTTGAAAGGTACTCGACTGCACTGTGTGTTTGAGTAATTTTAATTTTAGCTACTTTTCTTCAGGCAACTGAATATTGCTCGCAATATGCAAAGCAACAAGACGAGCAACAAGAACAGTGAGGTAGATTTGTCCGGTTAAGGCCTCCATCGAGGCGGCAGACCTTGCTTGTGCCGAGAGCGGTGTAATATCACCATAACCAAGTGTTGTGATTGTTACGATGCTGAAATACATAAAATCATCTTTAGTGCCCTCTAATTGTCCGCTCCCATGGAAATCAAATGATTCAGGTACAAGAATATAAATTAATCCGTAAAGCGTAGCCCAGAAAGCAGCCAGCAAAAAATAAATACAAATGGAAGCAAGCAGCTTATTAGCACTGACTATCTTTTTCTTAAAAATAAATTTAAAAAGACAAAAGATAACGTAAGCAAAAAATAGGGATGAAGCGACATAGAAAGAAACTAAGTCACCCGTTTCCGAAGCTCCCAGCCACCCCATTTCCATAGTAGTCAGGAAACTAAATATAATAGCTGGAACACCTAATATAACCCCAACTATAAAACTCGACTTTCTATCAGCAATAGCAATAATGGCTAAAGCCATAGATGAAAGCATAAAAATTTTGTGAGACTGTAAATCACTGCTAAGGAATGGAGTAATAGTAAAGGCCAGCACTAAGCTGATAAGCAGCGCCCAGAACACGTATTTTTCTCTAAAGGTCATGGTGTTCATGCAAGATTATGATATTTTACTTTGAAGAAAATTGAATAAAGCACAGGCACAATAATAAGCGTTAGTAAGGTGGCAAATAACAGGCCAAAAATAACCGAAATTGCCATTGTTTCAAACATAGGGTCATGAGAAATCCACAACGGCAGCATTCCACCAACGGTTGTACCAGTCGTGAGTAAAATAGGTCGCAAACGTTGCTGACATGCTTCAATAACAGCATCGGCAGGGGCGCGACCATTTTCTTCGAGCTCAATATTAATTCTGTCCATGAGAACAATGGCATTATTAATAATAATACCAGCCAATGAAATAAGCCCAAGAATAGTGAAAAACCCGAAAACTGAATCCCCAACAATAAGGCCAAATGTGATCCCTATAAGGCCAAGAGGTATGGTTAAGAGAATAATGGCAGTCTTACGAATAGAGTTAAACTGAGCAACTAGTAATAGAATGATGAGAATGCCAGAGATGGCAAGCTTGTCACCAATTGCAGCATTTGCATCCCCGGAGGTTTCCATCTCCCCTCCCATTTCATACTTATAGCCAGAGGGCCAAGACTTTGATTGCTCTTCAAGCCAGGGCGTAATTTTATCTGAAACTTCCGTAGCGGTAACTCCTGGAAAATGCAAAGTGCGAGCCATAATGGTACGAGTACGGTCACGTCGCATAATAATGGCATCTTCCCAAACTAATTTAACATCTGCGACCTGCTTTAAAGGTACAGACTTACTACTGCCTTGAGCGTACACGATTAAGCCGTCTAGTTTACTTAGGTCTTGTCGGTCAGCTGATACAGACCGTAACTTTACTGGAATGCTGTCATTACCATCGCGGAATTCAGTCATCTGAATTCCAGATAACCCTGTATTTAAGGATAATGCAACATCTGAATTTGTAACTCCAGCACGACGTGCGCGATCTTGATTGATCTCAATAACCAATTTCTTACGGCGTGGACCCCAGTCATCATTTACATCACGCACACCTGGAGTAGAAAGAAGCTTCGCTTTTACTGGTGCAATAATTTCATAAAGCTTCTGGATATCATCACCGGATATACGTATTTCAATGGGATAATCTATAGGTGTTCCATTCTGCATTTTACGCATTTTAACTTCTAGGTCTGGATATTTAAGCGCTGCATATTGCTCGACGCCTTGAACAACCTCTGGAATAATTAGATAGTCAGTCAGGTTGATAATCATTGCACCAATATGTGTATCTTCTTGGTCTGGATTAATAGCAAGAACATAGCGTGGTGTGCCTACCCCGATGAAGCTTAAGATATCAAGCACACCACTTTTACCCTTGCCATCTTCACCGACATGGCCAAGATAGTTTTCAAGCATATAACCCTCAAGATCGGCAATAATAGCCTCAGTAACTGCAATATCAGTACCACGTGGCATATTAAATTTGGCATTGATAATAGGGTCCTCACGTTCTGGAATAAAGACTTTAGGTACCATGGGAAGCGCAGCTAATGCAGCAATAAATAATGACACAACAGCAATTATTGGGATTAATTTAAATCTAAGTGATGGAAATAAAATTATGCGATAAAGGCGATACATTAACCCTGGGTAAGTATCTTTCACCTCTACTGTTTCAGATGATTTTACTTTAACCTTCATGACCATAATGGTCATTAACGGTATAAAAGTCATTGCTAGCACCCAAGAGGAAAGCAAGGCAATAGTAACCACTTTAAAAATATCGGCAGTATATTCTCCAACCGCAGACTCAGCTAAGAAGATTGCAAGGAAGGCCGCGCTGGTGGTGAGAGAGGAAATTAAAAGTGGAATACTCATTTCATTCCCTGCACCAATGGCTGCTTGATATTTATTTTCACCTTTCTCGCGACGGACCATAATAGATTCGGCCATGACAATTGCATTATCAACTAGAAGGCCAAGTGCAATAATAAGTGCTGCTAATGAAATTTGGTTCACAGTAATATCAAGTGCCGACATACAAACAAACGCAACAAGAATAGTTGAAGGTATTAAAGAGGCAACAATAATGCCGGTACGAAACCCTAAAAACAGAAACATAACCGCAGCAACAATTGCGATTGCCTGTGCAAGATTTATCATAAAGCTGCTGACAGAGTTTTCAACAAGGCTAGGTTGTGAAAAGACCTTTTTAAGTGTTATGCCATGAGGATAAGAAGCTTCGATTCTTGGCACTTCCTTATCAAGTGCTGCATTCATTGCCAAAATATCTCCGCCCTCTTTAAGAGAAATCCCAAGCACAAGTGTTTCAGAGCCATTATAGCGAGTCATGGATGCCGCAGGCTCTTCATAACCTCGCGTGATGGTTGCAATATCACCTAAATAAGTAACGCCACCGTTAGGTATCTGGATAACTGTTTTACGCAACTCATCGAGAGTTTCAAAATTTCCAGTCGGCTCTAGGATAATACGCTCTTGACCTATGCGAATATCACCACCGCTTTCAAGAATATTTGCGCTTGAAAGAGAGCTGCTTAGGCTTGAAGGTGTAAGACCAAGCTCTTGAAGTCGTGCACCGTTATATTCAACATATACGACTTCATCTTGTTCACCATAAATTTCAACCTTGGCTACAGTATCAACTGAAAGAATGTCACTGCGCACTTTATCGGCAATTTTTTTGAGCTCAGCTATAGTGAAGCCTTGACCACGCAATGTGTAAAGAATCCCAAACACATCACCATAGTCATCATTTACAAAGGGACCTAGGGCTTCTTTTGGGAGCGTGCCTTCATCTTTCAAATCATCAATTTTACGCCGCACTTTATTAAAAAGCGGGCGCATATCTCTATATTTTTCAAGGAAATTGACAGTCACAACAGAAATACCTGGGCGAGACTCGCTCTTAAAATAATCCATTTCTGGAATTTCCTGCATCAACTCCTCAATCTCATCTGTCAAAAGTTGCTCTACTCTAGCAGGGCTTCCGCCCGGAAGAATAGTAGATATCACAGCACTTCGGATCGTAAAGCCAGGGTCCTGTTGCTTTGGCAGACTTAAATAGCTTGTGATACCAGAAAAAGCGAGCAAGACCACCACCATGAGGATCGTAATGTTATTTTTAATTGCAAAGCCTGTTAAACCTTTTGCATTTTTGATGCTAGTTTCAACCTCAGTCATATCCAAATTATCGCTCACCGGAGTATTTAACCTCCATGCCATCACGTAAAACAGATACGCCAGCCGTTACTATGCGCTCACCAGGCTCAAGCCCTTCAATCACTTCAATGCCATTTGACATTACACCACCAACTTTAACAGCTTGTTTTTGCACAGTAGCGCGATCGCCCTCAGTCGGTTTAACTAAATATACAAACTGGCCGGACTGGTCTTCTGAGATAGCAAAGGAAGGAATGATTGGCGCACTCTTTCCAGTTTTATTGCCATTACTAATTTCAAACAAAACATCAGCTGAAAGACCCGCTTTTAAGCCATCTAGATTACTACTATCCATAACTACCGTAACAGGGAATGTAGTCCCACCTTCAACAGAAGAAACTGCAACCTCGTTAACTATCCCTTTATACACTTTTCCTTCAAGCGCAGAAAAGCTAACATTAACAGGCATGCCTTTTTTGATACTTAAGATAGTACTTTCTGGTACGTCTAGTTTAACTTCAAGATCATCGCCACATTCGGCTGTAATAACCTTCGCACCTTGTGATATGTTCTCGCCGCTACTCACTGGAATAGAGGCAATTTTGCAATCACTCTGTGATTTCATTTTTGTATATGAAACGTTCTGTTGTGCGATTTGCAAAGATTTTTTAAACGACTGAGTTGACGCCGCAGCCGTTTCTGCAGCTGCTCGCGCATTATCAAGATCACTACGTGAGCTGTTTCCAGCTTCATATAGCTTTTTAGTCCGCGCGTAATCAGCTTGGGCTTTTCTGTATTCAGAATTAGCTTCATTTAAATTGGCTACTGCTTTTTGAACTTCGAGTTCGTAATCAGATGGGTCAATTATTGCAATCACGTCCCCTTTTTTAACTGCTTGGCCAACGTCAACCTTAATTTCCTCAACTGTGCCATGAACTTTAAAGCTGTAACTAATTTCATTAGAAGAATGCAATGTGCCAGAAAAGCTACGCTGAAAAACATCGCTACTGACCCCAACCAAAATAGAGCGTACTTGACGCAGAGGTGCAGTCATCTCTGTTTTCTCAGCGTCAGCACAAGCTGTCAGAAATAATGTTACGCCCATGTATAAAAGGCAAAACAATGTTCGAATTTGATTACTCATCGTTGATATTCCTATTTTTGTTTTGGTTTCGACTGCCAATACCTATTATCAGATCATCAGATAATTCCATACGCTGTGTATCTGTCAGGAAAAAATCATAAGCGCCTATAGCTCGCTGGACATTCATAAGATCAATCAAAAAATCATAAACAGCATTCATTGAGGCTTCTCGCGCTTCAATAAGTGTATCCTGCGCATCCAAAACATCGGTAATATCCTTTGCGCCTTGTGCATATGAGTCATTAACTAATTCGTAGTTTTTTTGTGCGGCTGTTTCCGCTTGCTGTGCTAGTGAGATTGAGTTGTATGAGGCATGCGAAGCTTCCATATTATTGCGAACACCTTGCTCAATCTGATTTTTAGTATTACTCAGCTTAGTTTCAAACTGCCGAACAGATAAACGACTTTGTGCAGTTCTTGCACTACGCGCGCCCCCTTCGTAAAGCGGTAACGAGAATTCAATACCGACCCGCCAATCATTGTCTTCACCACGAAACCCGCTAGCTACGCGGTCCTCCGAAATATTGCTATTATACTCACTTGCTAAACTCACACTTGGCAACCAATACGCTCTCTGATCGCTTTTTAGCTGGCGTTTACTTGCTGAGATATTAGCGTAGGTTTGCTTGAGCTCAGGTGCACGCTCAAGACCGAGGTTTACAAAAAAATCAGTAAGCGCTTCAAGCCTATAACTATTTTCAATAAGATCTGTAATACGATGGTCGCTAATTAGAAGATCAGGATTATCAAGCGTTTCAACGGTGGTTGTAAATTCTTCATTTATAGGTCTATTTAAAATTTGATTGAGTTTCTGCTTTTGTTGTTCAAAACTTGATTTAGCAGATAGCACTCCTTGTTTAGCATTGGCAAGTTCACTTTGCCACCTATAGAGATCAGCTGCAGTTTCAGTGCCCACTTCCACACGGTTTTGGGCGAGACGGTAATTTTCTCGCGTAATATTCAAATTATATCGCTCTTGTTCTAAAGAAGTTTTCTCAAGTAACACAGTCAAATAAGTGTTGACTGCGTCTTGTGTAATATCAAGCTCAACCTCTTTAACTAGCTCACTCTCAGAAAGTGCTGAATATTTTTCAATTGCGAATGCAGCCCAAAGCCTTTCGGAAAATAACGATTGATTAAGCGTAATAGATCCGTCAGTAGAGTTTTTAGCTAATATGCCATTTCTTACATTATTCGTATCATCTTTACGCTTTGAGTATTCAAGCGATGAGCCAATTTGCGGCAATAACGCACCACGCACTTCATCAACAGATTCTTTTGCACTTTCTGCCTGCAAACGCTGAGCGGCCAATGATAAGTTTTCTTTCACAGCCATTCGGGCAACTTCAGTCAATGAGTAGTTACGGTCTGCTGTTTCAGGCAATACATTGATCAACAAAGCTTCAGCTAAAACATCAAAACTTGGCGCTACGCGGATTTGGCGGGATGTTGCCATATTAATCATTAAACCCTTAGCGCTTTTAAAAAGCACAGGGAGTTCAGAAGCTGGTTTACCCAGCAATACATCCTGCATATGTAAAGCGGTACGCCTTGCCAACTTTTCCCAATTAGTCGTTGAACTATTGGTAGCCAATGCGCCAAGACGAACATACTCTTCTCCCGGCAAAGAAAAACTAGCTAATCCACGGCTATTCACACCATCGATCAAAGCTTTTGTCTGAGCCTTTGTGGCGTTAGGATAAAAGCCATAAAGGATAGCCTCTGCATTTTCTGGGAATGATGCTAAAACATTATCTACATCACCAGAAAAAGTAAGGGTAGATAAATTAGCACCTGCTTTTTTGGCTTCTAATTCAATTTCTGCGATCATTTTAGAATCAATGCTTTTTTCTACTCTAGGGTCGATAATTAAAACTACATTGCTGAAACTTGCGACAGACTGAAACGTATTTAACTCCTGCTCAAAATCAGAATTAAATGTAAGATAGTTTAGGTTTTTCTTACCACTACTACCCCCTGACAGTGGAAGCCCTCTATAGCTGGCATTAAAAACATAAGGAAGAAAAGTTGGTTTAGGAAATGAAATAGATTTTCCTAAGGTCTGATTGGCAGCAATATCTAAAACAAGAACAAGGTCTGTTTTTTTATTGGTCGAAGCTGTCGTTAAAAGCACTTGTGCTCGTTCAGAAGAGTCCCCTTTTCTAAGAGGGTAACTAATAAAGTTAACTTCTCGCTCGCCTTCAAACAACGCCTTAATTTCACTTTTAAAAATCTCGGTTTTAATATTACTTAAGCCATCAGCTTCGATGACAGCAATGTTAAGTGCTTGTGCATGTGCAGTTGTTAGATTAAAGAGCACTGGGACTACAATGGCTATCAAAAAAAATACTTTTTTGTTTAATCTCTCAAAAAAATAATCAATGTTATACCTCATGCTTCAACCTTTTAATATTAGTATTTTCTGTAAAAAACTCACAACCTAATGAATAAATTACTTTTTTATTTAAAA
>CAZJUK010000054.1:0-12779 GCA_964549145.1 uncultured Methylophilaceae bacterium | reverse complement strand
ACTCTGATATACAAGCTCTAACCGATCAAGCTCCGCATGTAACTTTATCTTAAATTGGGGCCAATTAAACTCACCTACGCTGGTATCCCAGCCATAGGCCTTAGCATCTGCAATAGTGTTTGCATAAGCTGAAGCAAATACCATGAGTTTTTTTGGCACACAGCCACGGATCACACAAGTACCACCGTATCGATCTTCCTCTGCAATCGCGACTTTAGCACCTGTCTGGGCTGCTACCCTGGCTGAGCGAACGCCGCCGGAGCCAGCGCCAATTACAAAAAGGTCATAATTATATTGTGCTGTTGTTTGTGACATAGTTAAGCATATCCTAAATTAATTTATACCAAGAAAAAAATATTAATATTTAATATCTACAACTTCAAATTCATCTTCCCCATTAGGCGTATTTACATTCACCACATCACCTACAGCTTTACCTCTTAGCGCCTTAGCAAGAGGTGATATCCAAGAAATATAACCTTTGTTAGGGTCAATTTCATCTTTACCTACAATGCGGTAATCATGTTCGGCATCATCACTTAAATTAAAAATAGTCACCCGAGCACCAAAAAATACTTTTTCAAGGTGTTGCTGGTCTTTACTATTCACCACCTCAGCTAAATCCATCCGTTTCATTAAATGACGGCAACGACTATCAATTTGTCGTAATCGACGTTTTCCATAAATATAATCACCATTTTCACTGCGGTCACCGTTACTAGCTGCCCAAGAAACAGTACGCACTACTTCTGGTCGTTCTACTTTATAAAGTGCATGAAACTCAGCTTGCAACGCAGCCAAACCGTCAGGCGTAATGTAATTTTTTTCGTCAGTAGCTGCCATTGCTCGACTGTTCGTCAATCACATGTACATTATTCACAAAGTACTCGGTATCGCCAAAGCAATTAGAAGGAATCCATTTATGCTGTTCGTAAACCAAACGTACGCGTTTGCCAACCGTTTTATTGATCTTTTCGAACACAGATTTATCCTTTACGGTAAAAAAGAACTTTTCTGCTTGCGTGCCAGGGACTGTCACTAAGACCAACTCACCTTCATAGGTTTTACACACAAAGCCTTTTTGTGATATTTTTTGTACAAACCCTGCGCGTTCACCCGAAGCATATACCCATGTGAGAGTGGCCCATGTGAATAAAACCAGTAGGATAATTGGGATAATTAAAAACAAAATAGCTTTTTTAAATATTCTGCATAAGCTAGCTAACATAAACGACCTTTCTTTCTGATATTGTTTCATTTTCTATGTGCATGCATTATCTAACAAATATCAGGTTCTATTAATTTTTTATGCAATATCTTTGAATTGAATTGATGTTAATTTAAATTATTCTGTCATCAAAATTATCTATCAGTGCAAAGCGTCAGTTAGAATATAATCATGTCAGACCAGTCATCTATTATTATATGCTCAACTTCTCGCCTCGCTCGAAGTTTGCAGCATTTACAACAACAGAGTTTTAACGGACAAAGTCTTACGCAATGGACGCCAACCTCTGTTTACACGCTATCACAATGGTTAAACGAGATTATTGAAGCCGCTATCTTGCTAGGTGAGATTAATGCTGCTAGTGCTCCGCTAGCAGAGCTAAGCAAAACACAAGAAAATGTACTTTGGGAACAAAGCATAACGAATAGCCTGAAAGGTAACGCTGCTGAAGATTTGTTTGACACTTCTGGCTTGGCTAGTGCTGCTATTGAAGCTAACAAACTCCTCATTGAATGGAAAATTAAACTAGAGCTAGATAATGCCACAGAAGAAACCTCACAGTTTATTCAATGGCGAGAACACTTTCGAACATTATGTAAAAAAAGCAACTGTTTAGAATCAGTGCGATTTACTGCTTGGCAAATCAGTTGTTTAAAAAAAGGCGCTGGGAGCATGGCTAACAGCATGCCAACGGAAATAGCACTTGTTGGGTTTGATCGTGTTCCTCCGCAGTTAAAAGACATAATAAATACACTTAAAGCACGCGGCATAGTAATAAAAAATTATCCTAATACATTGAGCGCGCCTTCAGAATTAGTGCATATTGTATTAAATGACCAAGATGCTGTATGCCGTGCTGCTGTAGCTTGGGCACAAAAAAAGTTACAACAAAACCCAAAGGCAACACTGGCTATTGTTGTGCCTGAACTTGAAAAGTTGCGTAATAAAATATCATATTTATTAGATGATATCTTTCACCCTGAAACGGCAAACCCAGTGTTGGCAGAAAACACACGATGTTATGACTTTACTTTAGGCATTCCATTAACGAACGTGCCGATTATTCAAACTGCGTTTAATTTATTGCGTTTGGGTTGGCAAAAACAAAAAATGCCGCAAAGTCATTTTACGCAATTACTGCATAGCCCATATTGGTCAGCCAGCAATAACGAAATTGATGCGCGTGCAAAACTCGATGCGCGTATACGCAAAGATCTACCCACTACCTTTCACCCTTTTCGCTTAAGTAGCTATATTAACCATGTGCTAGAAGGTGAATATGCATTACCAATTCAAACATTAGCAGATGACTTAACGCTATTATTTGCAAAAGCTAAAGAACACAACAAGCAACGACGACCATCTCATTGGGTCAACACATTTAAAGAGACGCTCAAAGCCACACATTGGCATGGTCAACGTAGTTTATCGAGTCATGAATACCAAGCCAATGAATCTTTTGAGCGAATATTGAATCAATTTGCAGGCTTAGATATGTTGTTAGGCAATATCAACGCTAATGAGGCCATTAAACGTTTAACGCAACTGACACAAGCCCAAATATTTCAACCAGAAAATAAAACAAGACCTTCTATACAAGTCATGGGAATGCTAGAAGCCGTATCAGAACCACTAGATGGTATATGGGTAATGGGGATGAATGATAATATTTGGCCACCTGTTGCACGTCCGAATGCATTAATCCCGGCAGAGCTCCAGCGAATGGCAGGCACACCTAATGCCAGCAGTGAAGTACAAAATGAGTTTGGCCAAGCGATTCATGCGCGTTTAAGCAAAAGTGCACAACTTGTCGTTTTTTCTAGTGCTGAAAAAGATAATGAGCGCCAACTGCGCGCAAGTCCATTTATATTGGATATTCCGCAAATAAGTGCAGAGCAATTAGATACGAGTACGTTAGCTGAGACATTAGCCCAAATATCAAATAAAAACTGGCAGTGGCTAGAGGATTCTCAAGCACCATTAATCAACAAAAATGAACAGATATCAGGTGGCACAGCACTTTTAAAAGCACAAGCCATATGCCCTGCTTGGGCCTTTTTTCAGTACCGGCTAGGCATCCGAGCGATAAAAGAGCCCACTAATGGGTTGGATGCGATGGAGCGAGGCACTTTGGTACATGCTGTACTTGCAAAGTTTTGGCATGAGCGAAACTCAGAAGATTTAAACCAAATGTCTGAAGACAGTTTGCATTTATGCTTAGTCGAGATTGCAGATAATGTTTTAAACGTATTTAACGATGATAATAATCATAAATTCTCAGCCATATTTTTAAACTTAGAAACTGATCGCTTGGCTAAATTAGTCTGTACTTGGCTCTGTGAAATAGAAAAAAAACGTCCACAAAGTTTTCAGGTAAGCGCTTGTGAAGAAAAACATACGATTAATATTCAAGATGTATTAATTACTTTTATTGTAGATAGAATTGATACGCTAGAAGATGGCAGGTTATTAATTATGGATTACAAAACAGGTAGTCAGTTAGATTATAAAAATTGGTCGCAAAGTAAAATTACTGAGCCGCAATTACCCATTTATGCTGCATTTGTCATGCAAGATGCTGATATTGCAGCCGTTTGTTATGCAAAAGTTCGAGTAGCCGACCACACGCTCATAGGGGTTGCAGCTGAAAATGATATCGCCCAAAAATTAATTGTTTTTAATGAAAAAAATGGTAGGAAAATATTTAATGAAGCATCATTTCCCGACTGGGAATCTATTATTCAACATTGGAAAACCAGTATTTCTGCGACTGTAGAAGCGTTAAAAGCTGGCAATGCTGCCAACCAATACAATGATGAAAGTCAATTAATTTATTGTGAAGTTTTACCTTTATTAAGGCTGCCTGAGCGTCAATTACAATTTGAGCATTTACAATCAGAAAATCAATTAGGTGATACTTTAAGAATGTCTGTTTTAAGTAAAACTTGTAATAAAAGCTAAGCCAGTCTATATTATCTTGGCACATTGAAGAGATAATGCATGAAACCACCTGCTAGAACCAAGTATATCTATAAAATTCGCAGTCGTAATGGATCAATTGTAGATAACCTGCAAATCTATGGCAAGGATGCTGAAGACGCAAAACGTAAGCTTCTTCAAATGTATATAAAGTGTGAAATCCTTGAAGAAAATATTGTTCAGCCGACAATATCAGGCACTAGTAGCTTTGAAAGCGTGATTGATATCATTGTGGGGAAAAATTAAGTTTCCACGAATTTCAAACAAGAATAAATTCATAATCGGCTGTAATCAGAGGATCAAATTATTTTAATAATATTTGATTTTAAGTTAAATCACTTTGCCAATTAGTTTTTGCTTAACTAGTTCATTGCGCAACATAATGTAATCTAACGCGCCAGTACTTTCAGGTTTATAAGAAAGTACATCTTGCTTATAATAAGTACTCTCAGCAACGGATACATTCTCCGAAATAGTGGTTACACAAACCTCTTTGCCAAAATAATTCATTAATTGGCCTTGCACGTCAAAACTCATTTTTTTACGGCGATCAAAAGTTGTTAGCAAATAGCGACGCTCAATTCGTTTTTTTAGCACGGGTGTTAACGCATCCAAGGTTTGATTTACTTTTTTAGCACTTTCTAACGACATATAATCAGAAGATACTGGCACAATAACTAAATCTGCTGCAAAAATCGCACTGAGTGACAGCACGCCCACATAAGGACAACAATCAATCACAATATTTCTGTTGCCCGTCTCTTGTTGCAACTGCGCCAAACCAATCTTAAGTTTATTTAGAATGGTGGGCCCTTTGCCCATAGTGGTATCGACTTTAAGTAATTCACGATGCGATGGAATTAATCCACCAACTTTTGGTAACACCATTTCTAATTCAGTTAAAGGCCGGTGGTTTTTATAGAAATGATAAATTCCATTCCTTTCAGCCGCTGTTGTATCTTCTAATATTTGAGTTAAATGGCCCTGAGGGTCTAAATCAATTAATAAAGGGTTTTTAAACTTTCTATTAATTGCAGCAGATAAATTAAGCGCCGTTGCTGTTTTACCTACCCCTCCTTTTTGGTTAAAAACTGCAATACACGCCATGCCATTCCCAAGTATTTTTTAATATTTTTAAAAGAATTAAAACTAATTAAATCGTAGTATATCTTGCTTATTTCAAACTGCATACCATGTCAAAGCTAGTATGTTCATCCATTTTCCATCACATTAGCCGATCAAATATTGGTTTAGGCGAATAAAAACTCTGGTGTAAAATATCACAAATGAATGCACAGCGAGACCCAACACTAAAAGATCAAACCATACTAGATAATAAAAATCGTGAGCAAGCTTTAAGTAATGATTCGTTTATTGTAGAAGCGCCTGCTGGTGCCGGTAAAACTGAGCTGCTAACTCAACGTTTTTTAAAGTTACTACAAACCGTACAAGCACCAGAAGAAATTATTGCTATTACTTTTACCAATAAAGCAGCCTCTGAAATGCGCTTACGGATTATTGACAGCCTTATTATGGCTTCAGATAGAGTAGCACCAACATTAGCGCATAAAAAGATTACTTATAATTTAGGTTTAAAAGCTCTTGCACGTTCAGCCGAGCTCAATTGGAGTTTACTAGAAACGCCGTCCCGATTACGTATTTATACGATTGATTCTCTCAGTAGCAACCTTGCTCGACAAATGCCTTTACTCAGTCGGTTTGGCACACAACCTGCAGTGCGTGACGATGCAAGTGCTTATTATTTGGAGGCTGCCACGCGTGCATTAGATCATTTAGATACTGATGGTATTGGCGATATTATACAAACGGCTTTACGTTATTTTGATAACGACACCTTTAAGCTAACTAATTTACTCGCAGAAATGTTAGCTAAACGTGACCAATGGCTACCCTATTCACAAAGTGAGAATACAGCAAAAATTGCAGAAAATGCACTCAAACACTTGGTGTCATTAGAGCTTGCTACAACTGCAACACGGTTGAATAGTACAATGCAAACTTCACTCATGCCAATAGTACGTTATGCAACAACCAACTTAGATGAACAGGCACCTCTGAAGTTACTAGAAAACTGGCAAACACCTTTGCCAAAAGAGGCAGGACATTTAGAGCAATGGCAAGTGCTTGTTGGTTTTTTACTAACTAGTGCAGGTACATTTAGAAAACAAATTACTAAAAAAATAGGCTTGCCAGCAACTATTGAAGCTAAGCCTTTTAAAGAAGCGTTAAGTAATATTATTGAAGACTTAAACCAGCATTCAGGTTTAGAAGAGTCATTTGCAAAAATACGATTATTACCTAATACCAATCAAAATAAGGGTACATGGAAAATTATAGCTACGCTAAGCCAACTACTACATATTGCTGTTGGTGAACTTTGGCTAGTATTTCAATCACATAACGAAGTAGATTTTGTAGAAATATCACAACGTTCATTACTAGCGCTAGAAGATACAGAAGGCAATACGACTGATTTAGCACTCAAGCTAGATTACCGAATTCAACATTTACTTGTAGATGAATTTCAAGATACTAGCCCTACACAAGTCAAGCTTATTCGCGCACTAACACAGGGCTGGCAACCAGATGATGAACGGACTATATTCCTGGTGGGTGACCCGATGCAATCAATTTATCGATTTCGAAAAGCGAATGTTGGCTTATTTTTGCGAGCAGCTAAAAAAGGCATTGGTACACTGTCATTAACTCCGCTCAAATTATGGCATAACAATCGCTCAAGCCCAAATATTGTGAATTGGGTGAATCAAGCATTTGAAATCATCTTTCCTAATCAAGATAATAGTGCACATGGCGCTATTAAATACCGTCCTTTTATTGCTACTAAAGCAGAAAATGAGTCTGCGGGCGTATTTGTACATGCCTTGCTCGATATCTCACCACATTCAAATACCGCCGAAGAGAATGACGAACCATTGCTTAGTAATAATATTCGTAATCAAGAAGCGGATCGTATTATTAAAATTATCCAGGATACTTGGCAACAAGACCCAAATAGAAAAATTGCTGTGTTAGTTCGAGCACGTAAGCATTTGCACACTTTAGTGACTGAAATTCGCCGCAACCATCCAACACTTAATTTTCAAGCCGTTGAAATAGAAGAGTTAGCAAACCGCCAAGTTGTTCAAGACTTACTCTCACTTACGCATGCGCTGCATCACCGCGCAGACCGCTTACATTGGGTGGCTGTATTACGAGCACCTTGGTGTGGCTTAACCTTGGCTGACTGCCACGCACTACTTATTAATGATAAGCACAGCACAGTGATAGAGCTGATGCAAAATGAACAACGCCTACAAACATTAAGTACAGACGGTCATCAACGTATAGTGCATGTACGAGATATCATGCAAGACGCTTTAGACCAGCAGGGGCGAATAAACACAAGCCGTTGGGTGCAAGGTGTTTGGCTTATGTTAAATGGTGCAGAATGCTTATGGGACGCAAACGATGTGCAAGACGTGCAAGCTTTTTTCGATCGCATTCAGCAATTAGACAATGCAGGCCGGTTTTCACTTGAAAACTTAACTAAAGAAGTCCAAAAACTTTATGCAGCGCCTAATGCTACGGCGCCCGATACGCTACAGTTTATGACTATCCATAAATCAAAAGGCCTTGAATTCGACACTGTAATCTTGCCAGGTTTAGACAGAAAAACAGGAAATAGTGAACAAAGTTTATTGCTGTGGGAAGAAGTTTCAATAGACAAAAATAATGAAGATATTGATTTAATTGTTGCTCCAATAACACCTAAAGGCGACCAAACACAAAAGAACATAACGCCTTACGACTATTTAAAAACGCTTGAAAAACAACGTGCAGAGTATGAAAATGCGCGAGTACTCTATGTTGCTGCTACGCGAGCAGAGCGATGCTTACATTTATTGGGCGCAGCTAAAATTAATCCTGATACAGGTATATGCAAAGCACCTAAAAATACTTTTTTAGAGATGTTATGGCCGGTTGTGCATCAGAAATTTACAACAGCAAACGCTATTTCAGACACTAGCAATCTAAATATTAATAATACAGATATCGATGCATTTGCTCCCAAACTAATCCGCTTGGAAAAGCTAAAATTGCCAGCAGTATTTAACCACTCAACTCACGTAAAAAATAATCAGCAAGCAACATCAAAAGAGAATCAAAATACCGTCACTTTAAGTGCAGATATAGGCATATTAGCTCATTTATACATGCAGATAGCAGCAGATAATGATTTGACGCTATGGAATACGCAGTATATTGAAAGCCTAAAACCAGCCATGCACCGCTGGCTTAAACAAAAAAATTATCCTGTAGTGATTTGCGCACAAGCAACAGATCGTGTCGCAGAGCTCATACACATCACTTTTAATAGCGAGCAAGGCGCTTGGGTACTTAAAGCAAGGCCAACTGCAGCCAACGAGTTAGTGATTGAAGCTGGCAATAATGATGAAATCAATAAACAAATTATTGATCGCACATTTATTGAAGATGGCATACGTTGGATTATTGACTACAAATCAGTGCCTCTTGATAAAAACATATCAAGACGAATGTTAAAAGATGCCGCTGAACAATTCAGACCTCAGTTAGAACGTTATGAGCAGCTCTTTGATAATGAGGCTTATTCTGTTCAAAAAGCTATCTTCTTCATGAGCATAGGCGAGTTAATCCTTTTTTAATCAACACTATATTTAGGCAATGCCCGCCCCATCTTAAGGGTTTGAGGCAATATGTAATGTTTTAGTAGGAAAAGCTATTTCAGCATTATGTTTAGTTACGATTTCTGCTATTTTCAGAAAAACATCTTGTTTAATCACATGGAATTCTTCCCATACAACCGTTTTAGTAAAGGTGTATATCATGATATCGACAGACGACGCACTAAATTGGCTAAAATTAACAATTAACGTTTTAGTTTTATCGATTTCAGGGTGCTGAACTAGCATTTCCTTAAGGTCTTTAACGATGTCAGCAATCACTCCAATATCGTTATAGCGAATACCAATCATTTCTTTAATGCGGCGGTTACTCATGCGTGACGGATTTTCAACTGCAATGGTTGTGAAAAAGGCATTTGGTACATAAATAGGGTTTTTATTAAAGCGCCGAATGCGCGTATGACGCCAACTAATCATTTCAACAACACCTTCAATGTCTTTATCAGGTGATCGTATCCAGTCACCCACACTAAAAGGGCGATCTAGATAAATAGTTAAGCCGCCAAAAAAGTTAGCTAAAATATCTTTCGCAGCAAAACCAATAGCAAAACCGCCAATACCACCAGCAGCTAATATTCCCGACACACTAAAGCTTAAGGTCTGCATTAATGTAAGCGTCGTAGCAAAAAACACAACAAGGTGTGAAAGCTTAATCAGCGCGTCTATCGTTGTCGCATCGACTTCAGCATTTAAATTAATTTTAGATTCTAGATATTTTTCACCAAAATCATCAATCAAACGCCAGAAAAACCAAGCAATGCAAACAGTAACCCCAATATCACGCATTAAAGGAATGTACTCAAGCATAGTCAACTAGAAGCGCTTACTAAGTATTAGGCCTATAAAAGAAAAAGCAAACACCCAAATCACAGCGCGTACAGGACTAATTGCTGCATGTGCAAGCGCATGATCCCAATAATTTTGGGTACGTTTAGTGGCACGATAAAACTTTTTTAAAATGACCTTAGCTATGAAGTGTGTAATTATTGCAATCATAATTACGGTCAAAATCTCAGAAATATAGGGTTCTATTAAATTATTAATACCCAGACTTTTAGCAAGCGCTTCCAATATAATGACTCCTGTATGATTTACTGCAAAAATAAGGCTAGCGCCAACATTCGTTACACAGCGTTAATAATAACTTAGATAAGGCACTTATGTCTTGACCTAATTAGTTGAATTTTTAATATCAAAATGTATTATTAATCAACTGTACAGTCTAAAATATTAATACTTTTTAAAATTGAATTTACCTTACACTTCAGTCTCCTATAGAATAATACTTGAGCAGTTAGGCACGACTCAATCAAAATAACCTTATGAAAATATTTTCAACGCTTTATACCCGTGTGATGCAATGGTCTAAACACAAAAATGCACCTTGGTATTTAGGGTTGTTAAGCTTTGCTGAATCTTCATTCTTCCCTATTCCGCCAGATGTCATGCTTGCACCAATGAGCTTAGCCATGCCTAGCAAAGCATGGCGCTTTGCCTTTTTAACAACAGTCACATCATTGTTAGGTGGTTTATTTGGGTATTTTATTGGTGCCACCGCATTTGAATTTATTCAGCCATATTTACAAGGTAGTCATTATTGGCAAAGCTTTCAAACTGCACAAACATGGTTCGAGTCTTGGGGTTTCTGGGCAGTGTTTCTGGCTGGGTTTTCACCTATCCCTTATAAAATATTCACCATAGCTGCAGGCGCACTCGCCATGCCGTTATTACCATTTGCTATCGCCTCATTTATCGGTAGAGGTGCGCGCTTTTATATGGTGGCAGGTATAATAAAATGGGGTGGGGCCCGCATGGAATCACAATTACGCAAACATGTAGACCGTATTGGCTGGGTGATAGTGGCACTCATCATTGCCGTAGTAATTTTTATTAAACTTTACAATCATTCTCATTAAACACTGACCTCAACCAACATCATAGATACTTCTAAGTTAAGACTGTAAAACAACGTGAATTAGCCCAAATGGGTTGTTGCCAGTCATCTTTATTGCATGTACCTTAGATCCTAACAAGATCAACTAAAAATCAATAATAATGAATATTCAATACAATAATTGGCAATTCTTATTAAATAGTAATTACTCTATGCCCAGAATGTTTGCTCTTTAACATATTATGGCATTTATACAATAGTCGGCTATCTTTGTATTTATAATTAATCACACAATGAGCGCATTAAGGGAAGAAGGATGTCCGCACCTACACCTTACACCAGTAGCCCAACAACTAGCTACACCCTCTTTCCATATTCTTCTACCGATATTAATGCTTTATTACCTGGTGTTAAATGGGGTTCACAGTGACTGGGCTCAGGGGCAGATGTTTACTATAGCTTCCCTACTTCCAATGCAACAAACTTATGGGATCAAGGGCTTGACGCTTATTATTATGGTCCAGGTTATGAGACATATTCAGGATTTAGAGTTTTGGATAGCACACAACAAATCGCGGCAACTGAATCAATCGAAAGGTGGGGGAATGTAGCAAATATCAATTTCACCTATGTCAACACCGAAACTAGTAATGCTGTAGGTGACATAAGAGTCGCCTTTACCGGTGATGGCTTTATGGATGCAGGGACCTATGCTTACGCCTATTATCCTGGACCCACCTATGGTGGAGATATTTGGATAAATGCCACTCAGCCAATTTCAACAGGTAATGACTATAATCCTGGTGGAAATGGTTACCATACTATCTTGCATGAGCTCGGCCACGCATTAGGCTTATCTCACCCTTTTGATAGCGCTTATTCAGTATCTAATGTCAGTTTAGACACGTATAGATATACCGTGATGAGTTACTCTGATTCAACATCCCATTTTGATACGGGTTTAAGCAACTTTTATCCTACTACACCAATGTTGCTAGATATCCAAGCTATTCAATATGCATATGGTGCAAACACTAGCTACAACACTGGCGATGACACTTATGTATTCAGTGATTTAACTTACTATGAAACAATTTGGGATGCAGGTGGAATGGACACTATTAAATACGCAGGTAATAATCCAGCAACAATTAATTTAAACGCTGGCACATTTAGCGTTTTAGGCAATCCTATTTTGTTAAGCAGTGGTCTTACACAATATGCCAATGTAGCAATTGCTTACAACGTCATCATCGAAAATGCGATGGGTAGTGATGGTAACGATACACTTATTGGTAATGAAGCTGATAACAACTTATATGGAGGGCTTGGTAATGACACCTTAATAGGTGGCATTGGCGCTGATACGCTTGTCTTTAATGCCGCCGGTGCAAGCAATACTGATGCTGTATCTGATTTTGAGAGTGGTATCGATAAACTCAATCTATCAGGCGCCGCATTCTCCGCCATATCAAGTGGCATCTATACCGATGCCTTTGCCATTGGTGCCAATGCTTTAGATAACAATGATCACCTAATCTACAATAAAGCCACCGGTGAACTATTCTATGATGCCGATGGCAATGGCGGTACTGCACAAGAACTTATTGCCACATTAGTACCTAATAGCGACTTAGTACAATCTGATTTTGTGTATGCGTTAAATATTAATGATCCAACGCCGCCCGACACAACAGCGCCAACACAAACACTGACGATAGAAAGCATTAGTGATGATACGGGGGTGAGTAGTACCGACTTTATTACTTCTGACAACGACGGCTTAACGGTTGCCGCGACCTTATCGGCAATCTTAGGCGCTGGCGAAATATTAGAATACTCGAATGATAATGGCGCGACCTGGATTGATGCGACCGCATCAGTGACCGGCACGGCGGTGAGTGTGGTTGACGCTGCACTGATCAGTACCGAG
>CAZJUK010000053.1:0-12799 GCA_964549145.1 uncultured Methylophilaceae bacterium | reverse complement strand
TTTTGACCACAAGCGGGAATTGCTGTGGCTATAAGTGCAATAATCGATAGTTTCTGCAAATTCATAATTAATTTCCAAATTGTAATAATGTATAGATTGTGCAAGAATATTGTTGTATTGTCTAGGGAATCAGTGCTTATATAAGTCTAAGGACAACGTCCAATGAAATTTATCGAAAGCATGACATTTATATACGAAATTTGTCAAAAATAATCTTAATATGCATTTAAGCAAAACCTTAAAGTCTACTTTCTTCTTTATTCTGAGTTTTTTTCTTACAACTACCGCGATTGCGAATGAAAAAAGTCAATCTTGGGAATTTGAACTCACTCCTTACCTTTGGGCGGCTTCTGTTGATGCTTCTGTTGTATCTGACACTAACAACACAGGTCCAATAAATGCTGACTATGATTTTTTTCTATTAGATCACCTTGATGCCGTCGCGTCAGGAACTTTTGTAGCAAAGAAACAGCGTCTTTCCTTCTTATTTGATGGGTTCTATGCTAAATACGCTGACAATATTAATCGACGATTTACCGATACCGATTTAGAAATGAAATTAGGTTTCGTTGAAGCATCTATTAGCTATCAATTAATTGAAGAAAATGATATTACATTAATCTTTGGTGTACGTAATATTTACATTGATACATTGGTGGATATTACCCCGGGAACAAATGTGACTCTCGACACATCATGGCTAGACCCTTTAATTGGAATTCAAGCCACATTTCCTTTAGCTGAAGACTGGTCTGTTTCACTACGTGGTGATATTGGTGGCGGGCATGATAATGACTTGGTAATCAATTCTCTTGTTAATGTTCACTATGAAATGACAGAGCATACATCCTTGAAAATGGGCTATCGTTATATGAAAGCAGACCTTGAGGAGAATGTATTGTTAGAAAATATCAGTTTAAATGGTATTCAAGTTGGACTTAGTATTCAATTTTAATCGTTATCTTACGATAATATAGTTAAACCAATCCGTTATAATACAGGCATAGAGAAAATAAGCTGGAATGCTGATTAATTTCAACTTAGGAATAAAGATTAATTACTTAAACTAAAATAGCTTTCAACATGGAGTAAACGAGCAATGAACCAGCCTGAAAATTCAACACTAAATCATTCAGTAGAAATTGTCATCCGCATAGCAGTGGTTGTAGGCATTCTAGCTTGGTGTTTTCAAATTTTGTCACCGTTTATATCGCTTATTCTATGGGGGGCAATTATAGCCGTTTCCATAAATACACCATTCCTTAAACTTGCTACTAAATTTAATGGTAATAAAAAACAAGCTTCAATATTAATTACTGTCGTAACTGTTGCTGCAATTCTCGTCCCTGTTATATTGCTTTCAGGTTCTTTGATTGATGGCGCTAGTCATCTAGGTGAGCAGATTAAATCAGGTACATTAGAAATTGCCCCACCATCTGAAAGTGTCCAGGCATGGCCTCTCGTTGGTGAAAAAGTCTATACAACTTGGAGTGATGCATCGACTAATCTATCAGGCTTTGCCAAAGAGCATTCCGAGCAATTGAAGTCTGTAGGCAGTAAATTAGTTGCTGTATCGACTGGTGTAGGCTCTGGAATTTTTCAGTTCATTATTTCGATGATTATTGCTGGTGTGTTTCTAACCAGTGCTAGCTCAATAACTCCGACAGTAAAACGTTTTATGAATCGCCTTGCAGGAGATAAAGGCGATGATATGCTCGTGCTGACTACAGCAACTATTCAGAGTATTACAGTTGGTGTTATTGGTATCGCTCTTATTCAAGGTTTATTATCAGGGCTCG
Organism: uncultured Methylophilaceae bacterium; assembly: GCA_964549145.1. Classification (GTDB taxonomy): domain Bacteria; phylum Pseudomonadota; class Gammaproteobacteria; order Burkholderiales; family Methylophilaceae. Next base: position 11,000 of record CAZJUK010000053.1, on the reverse strand, counting down.
CTATGATGCTCGTCGGTATACCCGGAGCAGGACTGCTAGCCTTTCTAATATTTGTCACTGCTATTGCACAAATTCCTGGTTTATTACTTGCCATACCCATTGTCATCTATGAGTTTTCAGTCGCTACTCCAACTATCGCTATATTTTTCGGGATTTGGATGATTCTTGTTGCAATGTGTGATGTAGTATTAAAACCGCTTCTCCTTGGTCGTGGTGTAGATGCGCCAATGTTAGTCATATTGCTAGGCGCTATTGGCGGTATGGTTTTCTCAGGAATAGTTGGTTTATTTACAGGCTCTGTCATTCTAGCATTGGGCTATACTTTATTCATTGCTTGGTTAAAAAATGGGGAAACTGCTCCATCAGCTGCAATTGAATAAAAAATAAGGATCCACGATGTTTCTAACTTTGGTAGTTGGCAGTTTATTGGTTTTCATTACAACAGTAGTTCAAGTTGCATTCGTTGTGATGATGATTCGCTACTTAATGAAGGTAATGTCAAGCAATCCCTTACAGACGACCAGTTTTATTTTTGATCTAAAAGTAATTTGTAGTGTTTTAATGCTGTTATTCGTGGGACACTTAAGCCAAATTGCAATTTGGGCTGTACTCTTCCTTAAGTTAGGTGAGTTTAATGATTTTCTAACTGCTTTTTACCACTCTGCAGTTAACTTTTCATCACTAGGCTATGGTGACATTACGATGAGTGAACGTTGGCGTTTATTAGGCGCCTTAGAAGCAGGGAATGGCGTGCTAATGTTCGGTTTATCAACCGGCACTATTTTTTCAGTAATGACGCGGCTATTCAATCAACACAACATAGTGAAACTATCCAAATGAGAATAGTTAAAAACATTGCCGTTTATTAAGTACCTTAGAAGCGGACAATGGCGTATGGATGTTCGGCTTACCAACGGGTGCTATTTTTTCGCTAATGGCATGGCTATTCAATCAAAACAACATAGTGATGCTATCCTATGAGAATAGTTAAAAGAGCGTTGTTGATGTGTTTAATACTACCTTTAACGGCATGTATTTCAATGGTCTCTGAATTTAAGAAACCAGAAGTAGAGCTGGCTGAAAATTGGATACAGATTAACGCGAATGAATCAGACCCACTTAAAACATCCGCAATAAAGCAATCCAAATGGTGGCAAGCATTTAACGACCCCATTCTTAATCAGCTAGTCGATACTGCCTGGAGACAAAATTACTCTCTTGAAAGTGCTGGTCTTCGCATACTTGAAGCACAAGCTCAGTTAGGTATCGCCACGGGCAATCGCTACCCTCAAACACAAATAGTGCAGGGCCAAGCAGCTCGAATTTCCCCAGCCAACGGTAGAAGTAATTTTTCAAACTATAGCTTGGGTGCAGTGGCTTCATGGGAAATCGATTTTTGGGGCCGCTTCGACTCAGCTATACAGTCTGCCGATGCCGCTTATATGGCCTCTATTGCTGAACGTGATCAAGCTCTCGTTTTGTTAAGTGCACAAGTCGTTGATACGTATACTGTTATCCGTATCACTGAAGAGCAAATACGCATCGCCAAAGAAAACGAAGTGATACAACAACGAAGTTATGAAATAGCAAATGTTCTATACCGTAACGGCTCAGATTCAGAACTTGATGTACAGCAGGCAAAAACACTATTGCTAAGTACCCAGGCGTCGATCCCTGGTTTTTCGATTTCACTTTCGAGAGCCAGAAATGCGTTAAGTATATTGCTTGGAAAACCGCCGGGCACTGTAGAAAAAATTATCGCTAATAATCAGGCAATCCCAACATTGCCGGCATCAATTGAAATAGGCATACCTGCCGATCTGCTTCGTCGCAGGCCTGATGTACGTCAAGCAGAGTTACTTGCGATAGCTCAAAATGCCTTGGTTGGTTTTGCAAAGACTGATTTATACCCACGATTTAGTCTTACAGGCAGTATTGGCTTATCATCAACTAGTAGCTTCGGTGATTTATTTCAAAATGATGCCTTGAATTACTCTTTTGGTCCTTCATTCGTCTGGCCGTTTTTGAACTATGATCGCATCGTAAACAACATACGAGTCCAAGATGCGCGTTTGCAACAAGCATTAATTAATTACCAACAAACGGTGATTCAAGCAGCAAGAGAGGCTGAAGATGCCTTGGCTACATTAAATGGTTCTCAGCAACAAGTTGTACTTTTTAAAAAAACAGTGATTTCAGCGCAACGATCAAACGAGTTGGCAACATTACAATATAAAGAGGGCTTAGCTGATTATCAACGTGTGCTTGATTCGCAGCTAGCATTAGTCAGTCAACAACAAAATCTCGTGAGTACACAAGGAAATTATGTAAGAAGCATAATATCCTTATACAAAGCACTAGGAGGAGGCTGGGAAAACCAGTCTGAATTCACCATTATTAGTGAAAAAAGCATTGATCAAATGCGTAAGCGCACTAATTGGGGTTATATTCTAACCCCAGAAAGTACTAAAGCCCCTAGCAACTAAACACTAAAATACTTATCGGAAATCGTTATGGCTGAACAGCAAGAAGAGAATAAAATAACAGCAAAACTTGCTGCTAAGAAGAAATTAGATCCTGTCCGCTTATGGACCTTCACAGTTCTTATTTTATCCATACTTTTACTAACATGGTATGTCACCGCGGACCGCTTAACCCCATTTACGAATCAAGCACGCGTTCATACCTTAGTGGTGCCAATATCCCCACAAGTTGCAGGACAAATAGTTTCCGTCTCAGTAAAAAATAACCAACGCGTAAAGGCAGGTCAAGTCTTATTTCAAATTGACCCTAACACCTATCAATTAGCTGTTGATAAAGCAGAGGCTGATCTACAGGCTTCACGCCAAGCCACAGGCGCGTCTACGGCGAATATTGATGTTGCTAAAGCAAAGCTTATTACAGCTGAGGCAAATCGAGTAAAGGCACAAAAAGATCTTGATCGATTTAAACGAATACAAAAAGAAGACTCAGGTGCGATTTCAGTAAGACGAATTGAGTCAGCAGAGGCATCACTAAAGTCAACTCAAGGGAGAGTGGCTGCAGCAAAAGCAAATATCGTAGTAGCGCAAGAAAATCTGGGCTTAAGCGGTGAAGATAATTCCCGTATTCTTCAAGCACAATCAGCTTTAGATCAAGCGATGCTGAATCTCTCAAGAACAACTGTAAGAGCCCCGGAAACCGGGCTAGTGACAGATGTTCGAGTGGACGCAGGGAATTTTGCAGCTGCGGGCGCACCACAACTAACTTTTATTGCTATTGACAATGTTTGGGTTCAAGCTGATTTTACTGAAAATAATCTAGGCCATATTCGTCCAGGCAATGAAGTCCGCATTGTATTTGATGTGTTACCAGGTGAAATATTTGTGGGTTCAATTCGCGAAGTAGGATTCGGTGTTGCTTTAGAATCAACACCACTAGGAAGTTTGCCGACAATTAATAATAACCGTGACTGGCTCCGAACTGCACAACGATACCCTGTACTCGTGAACTTCCCTATTCCCATTAGGGATGGAAGGACAGATATAAGAGTAGGCTCTCAAGCTTCTGTTGTTGTACTTACTAAGGATAATTGGCTCTTCAATACCTTAGCTAAATTACAAATTTGGTTAAATAGTGTCTTTACTTACGCCTATTAAGCCCAATGTCACCTAAGACCATATTGGGTGGGGACGACGTAGCCAATAGACGCATTTTGCGTTTGGCGCTCGGTGCAACCTTAGCACTAACATTTTCACAAATAGTCAATTGGCCCCTAGCCTACATTACTGGCATTCTGACTCTTATTCTTTTAGGTATGCCGACACCTGCACCCAAGCTTAAGCAAGGTATCGGTTTTGTCGTCGTCTTAATTTTTCCTTTATGTGTCGGAACACTCATTTTTCTACCGTTATTTGAGTATGCTCGCTGGTCTGGAATATTATTGTTGATATTGGCCTTATTTGGTTGTTTCTATTTTTCAGCTCGTGGTGGTTCAATGGTGTTAGGGCTTTTCATGACCATAGGCTTAGCTCAAATAGCAGCTATTGGGTCTGTCAGCATTGATGTTTTATTAGCTATCATCTCAAGTATGACTTTATGTGCTATTTCGAGCATATTTTTTGTCTGGCTTGCGCATGCTTTTTTACCAGAATTCCCGGTCGAAAGAAAACCAAAGCCTAAAACCTCAGCACCTTCCTTGAGCCATGCTAGACACTATGCACTTCGTTCACTCGTTATTATCCTACCAGTAACGATTTTCATATTATTTAGTAGCTCTAGTGCAGCATACCTGCCCTTAATGTTGAAAGTAGTCGCCATGGGGCAACAAGCGAATAGTACAATGAGTAGGCAGGTAGGCATTGAACAAATTGAGTCGACGCTTTGGGGTGGTTTTACAGCTATTATTGCTTGGCAAGTAATGAGTATATGGCCATCGCTAATTATGTATGGACTATTAATGGCTCTATTTGGCTTATTCTTTGCTAATCGTATATTCAAAGGCTATGGCATGCACCCAAAGACCAATATGTGGTCTTATGCATTCCTCACCATGATAATAATACTGACCCCAGCACTCGCTGACAGCCAAATGTCTGATGGCGCCGATACTGCCTTTTATAGTCGTTTAGTGCTCTTTGTTGTGATTGGGTTATATGGATGGTTATCTGTAGCTGTATTTGATGAACTTTTTCCCTTTAAAGAAAAAAGCCTTTAACTAAATTAGTTTATGTCTAAATAAATATATGCCTACTTTTGCATAAGTATTTCTTTAGTGATGTTTCCAATACCTTTTTTGAGTGGTAACTCATCATGCACATAGGTAAATCAAAAACCTTCAATTTTGGTATTTAGGCTTTTTTGTTTTAACAGGTAGCCCATATATTTTTAAGTAAGTAACAATCCATTAACCAATTGCCTTACATCAGTTATAATCTCGTCTTTTACTAATCTTGCCAAAAATAAACATAAAATTATGCCGATTTATGACTTTCAATGTAATGACTGTGGGCACAAAGATGAGGTGATGCGAAGAATAAGCGCACCCAGTAAAGAAGCTTGTCCGCAATGCGGAAAAGATACGTTCGCTAAACAGTTGTCTGCGCCTAGCTTTCAGCTATCTGGTACGGGTTGGTATGCAACGGATTTTAAAGATAAAAAACCGGCTATAAAAAATGACTCTGCTGATAAAAAGTCCGCTTCCGATGTTGATGCCACAAGTAGTAAAGTCAGCAGTGGATCTAGCAATAAGCCAAGCAAGGTAGTCAAAAAAGATAATGCCCAGACAGGAAAAACTGAGCTTAGTTGAGATTGCCATTAAAGCTGTAATTCAACGCGCATAATTTTATGAAAAAATATTTTATTACTGGTTTAGTTGTATTAGTGCCCCTAGTGATTACCACCTGGGTGTTAAGCACGTTAATCCAAACCCTTGACCAAAGTTTACTGTTGTTGCCAGAGGCTTGGTTACCGAAAAATGCACTAGGCTTTGATATACCAGGTATTGGTGCTTTATTAACGTTAGTGGTTGTGTTTGTTACAGGTTTAATTGCAACTAATATATTTGGTCAGCAAATTATTCTGTTATGGGAAGCTATGCTCTCTCGCGTGCCTGTAGTTAAGTCGATTTATTCTAGTGTTAAGCAGGTATCAGATACTTTATTTTCAGACTCCGGCAATGCATTTAGACAAGCACTGTTAGTGCAATTTCCGAGCAAAGGCATTTGGACTATTGCATTTTTAACTGGCGAGCCTGGTGGCGATGTAAAGAATTACTTAAAAGAAGACTTTGTCAGCGTGTATGTGCCGACAACCCCTAATCCAACTGGCGGTTATTTTCTTATGATGAAAAAAACAGAGGTTGTTGAGCTCGATATGAGTGTAGACCAAGCGCTAAAATATATTATTAGCATGGGTTCTGTAGTGCCAGTGTCTAAACTAAATGATCTTAAGAAAGATAAGTAAACCCAATTTTTTATTAATTAACCATTAAGCAAACGATAGAACGAATACAAATTATGATGCGTACACACTATTGCGGCCACGTTAACCGCGAAATGATTGGCGAAACAATTACTCTCTGCGGCTGGGCACATCGCCGCCGAGATCATGGCGGCGTTATTTTTATTGATTTACGCGACCGTGAGGGCATGGCGCAAATTGTGATCGATCCCGATACGGTAGAGGCATTTGCAACGGCAGAGTCTGTCCGTAATGAATTTGTGCTTAAAGTCACTTGTAAAGTACGTCCACGCCCTGAAGGCACGGTCAATAAAAGCATTCCAACAGGTGAAGTAGAAATGCTGGCGAGTGAGATTAAAGTACTCAATGCATCCCTCACACCACCATTTATGTTGGATGATGACAACCTTAGTGAGGCTGTTCGTTTAGAGCATCGTTATATTGATTTGCGTCGGCCTGCCATGCAAGAAAACCTTAAATTGCGTTATCGCGTGTCTAAAGTAATTCGCGATTACTTAGATGAAAACGGTTTTATTGAAATTGAAACACCAATGCTTAACCGCAGTACACCAGAAGGCGCACGTGATTATTTAGTGCCTTCACGTATTCATCATGGTGAGTTTTTTGCCTTGCCACAATCACCACAGCTTTTCAAACAATTGCTCATGGTGTCAGGCTTTGATCGCTATTTTCAAATTACCAAATGTTTTCGTGATGAAGATTTGCGTGCTGATCGACAGCCAGAGTTTACTCAGATTGACTTAGAGACTTCATTTTTAGAAGAGCATGAAATTATGGATATCGTCGAAAAGATGATTCGCCAAATGCTGAAACAAGTTCAGGATGTAGATTTACCCGCAGAATTTCCACGTATGCCTTATGCCGAGGCGATGCATAAATATGGTTCAGATAAGCCTGATATGCGCGTGACCCTAGAAATCACAGAACTTTCAGATGTCATGAAAGATGTCGATTTTAAAGTGTTCTCTGGCCCAGCCAATAATGATAAAGGTCGTGTTGCTGCGATTCGGGTACCACAAGGCGCATCAATCAGCCGTAAAGAAATCGATGCTTATACTGAGTTTGTGAAAATCTATGGCGCTAAAGGCTTAGCTTATATCAAAGTGAATGATGTAACTAAACTAAACGAAGAAGGCTTACAAAGTCCAATTGTAAAAAATATTCACGAGACAGCATTAAAAGCGATTATTGAACGCACTAGTGCACAAGATGGTGACATCGTTTTTTTCGGCGCTGATACGACTAAAATAGTTAACGAAGCACTTGGAGCCTTGCGTGAAAAAGTAGGTCATGACAAAGGTCATGTTGATGGCCGTGCTTGGGCGCCACTCTGGGTGGTCGATTTTCCAATGTTTGAACATGACGAAGCCAATGATCGCTGGACAGCACTACATCACCCATTTACTTCACCAAAAGATGGCCACGAAGATTTATTAACGACTGATCCAGGTAAGTGTTTATCTAAAGCCTATGATATGGTGCTAAATGGCTCTGAAGTTGGTGGAGGTTCAGTGCGTATTCATAAACAGGAAATTCAAGAGAAGGTGTTCGATGCACTTAACATCGGTAAAGAAGAATCCCAAGAAAAATTTGGTTTCTTGCTTGATGCTTTGCAATATGGCGCACCGCCTCATGGTGGCTTAGCCTTTGGTTTAGACCGGATTGTGGCGCTAATGGCTGGTGCAGAGTCTATTCGTGACGTGATCGCTTTTCCTAAAACACAACGTGCACAGTGCATGATGACCAATGCACCGAGTGCGGTGGATGAGAAGCAGTTGCGGGAGTTACATATTCGTGTTCGCTCTAAGAACCCAATTGGCTAAAATGAAATTCACTTGCATCTAGTTTACTAGGCGCAAGTTGCATTTTTAGAAAATGTATATGGAGTATTATTCTTTCAATTTGTTAAATAGAGCGAAAAAATTGATTAATTGCCCCTTTAAATTAAATGCAAATTAAATCTCTCGTGCGGACTATCCAATACCGGGCATCCAATTCCGTGATATCACGACTTTGCTCGCAGATTCTCAAGGTTTTCAGCAAGTCATTGATGATTTCTATACGCGTTATAAAGACCAGAAAATAGATAAAATTGTAGGCATTGAAGCGCGCGGATTTATTGTTGGCGCAGCCTTAGCTTATAAGTTGGGTGTAGGGTTTATACCGTTACGTAAAGCGGGTAAATTACCATCAGATACTATAGGTCATGATTACATATTGGAATACGGCACTGATCGTGTAGAAATACATGCTGATGCGATTGTAAAAAATGAATCTATTCTGCTAGTGGACGATCTAATTGCTACAGGCGGCACTGCAGAAGCTGCAGCAACTCTGATAAAAAAATTAGAAGGCAACGTGCTTGAATGCGCTTTTGTGATTGATTTGTCAGATTTAGGCGGTATGAAACGATTACAACAATTAGGACTCAAATCGTTTGCCTTATGTGCATTTGCAGGCTTATAAACCATGCGTTTCACTATTTTTTTGAAACAAATTTTTACAGAGTCAGATAGAGAATTTATTTATGCCAGTTACCGAAATTAATCACGTCAACTTTCGTACTGATCGCGACACAATGCATCAGTTGAGGGACTTTTACTGCGACATTATTGGACTAACGATAGGTAAACGTGTGGCCAGCAAAAGTTATGGTTATTGGCTATATATAGGTGATAATGACGTTGTGCATTTAGCCGGATACAAAACGCCAACACCGCCTAATTTGAATGTGCACGGCACTTATGACCATGTGTCGTTTACCTTCACTGATATGCCTGCGATGGAGGAGCATTTAAAAAAATATGCTATTAATTACACCACCCGTGTATTAGCGAGTGGTGTGCGGCAAATAAATCTTAAAGACCCTGCTGGTAATGGTGTTGAGCTTAATTTTGAAGAGTATAAAGATGCTAGTTACGTCATGCGGCCGTCGGGCGAGCCTAGTCTCTGAAAAGTAAGTTTGCAGTTATTAGGAACTTGCAATATTGTGATGCGGGTCACAGTAAATTCATTTAAACTCGACTATATTCAGTGAGCTAAAAATACATTAGCATTGAAGAGTATTTTTAATTTGTAGTCTAAAATGTAATGTCACACGTTATATATAAACTATTATTTAGATTGATAAAAGAACGAAACAGGGGTTACTAATGAACAAACAATGGTTGATATCTTTATTTACAGGCGCAGCGTTAATGTTAGGCGCGACTAGTGCGGTATATGCAGAAGCTGATCCTAAATTATGGTCAGTGATGAAAGAAGCGTTTTTTGAAAAGCGTGCTATGAAAGAAGTCGATTTCATGAAAATTGAAGCGCCTAAACGTGCTGAAAGTGGTGCACAAGTGCCAGTGACTTACTCAATTGATAATGCAGCAGCTGATAAAGCCGGCGTGAAAATTGTTAAACTATATTCTTTTGTAGATGCAAATCCGATTCCACTCACTGCGACTTATCATTTAACAGAAGCATTAGGTGAGTTTAATTTATCGACCCGTATTCGTTTTGAAACTGATGCTTTTGTACGTCTAGTTGGTGAAACAGCTGATGGTAAACTTTACTTAGCATCTCGTATGATTCGTGCTGCGGGTGGTTGTGGTGGTATCGTATCTAATGATGAAGCTGCAGTTCGTGCAGCTGCAGGTAAAATTAGAATGAAAGTTGAAAAACCAAAGAAATTCGGCTCGTCAACTACCGCTAAAGTGAATATTAAACACATTATGCGTACAGGCTTGCAGCGTGATTTAGTTTCACAAGGTTTTTTACCACCATATTATATTAAAACAGCGAAGTTTACTTACGCTGGTGAGCTATTGATGTCGATTGATGTCAATGTGGGTACAGCAGAAGACCCATATTTTAAATTTAACTTTATCCCTACAAAAGCAGGCACACTTACGTTAGTTGCTAGCGATAATGAAGGTAGAGCATTTACTAAAGGAATAGAAGTTAAAAGCCAATGATTGGCTAAATTGATCCAATAAAAAAGGCTTCCAAGTGAAGCCTTTTTTATTGACTCAATGTTAAAATAAAAATGACGATTGAAGAAAAATATTATAAAGGAGAAACATGAAAAGCTATCGTAAAGAATTATGGTTTAATATTCCTGCCCGTATGGATTTTCAAAATATTACTGGTGACGTACGTGAGTGCTTGCGCGAAAGTGGTATTCAAGAAGGTATGGCATTAGTAAATGCGATGCATATATCTGCCAGCGTATTTATTAATGATGATGAGCACGGTCTGCATCACGATTACAAAGTATGGTTAGAAGCGTTAGTGCCGCATGAGCCGTTGAGTCATTACCGACATAACGATACAGGTGAAGATAATGCAGATGCGCATATTAAACGCCAAGTGATGGGGCGTGAAGTGGTCGTTGCAGTGACCGAAGGTGAGTTGGATTTTGGTCCTTGGGAGCAAATTTTTTATGGTGAGTTTGATGGCCGCCGAAAAAAAAGAGTATTGATAAAAATTATTGGGGATTAATTAGCTGCTCATTTAGTAATTTAAGTAATAAAAAAGGGCGCTTTAAGCGCCCTTTTGAAGATAAGGATTAAGCTTAATTGTTCGTTGCTTGTTTGTATAAAATCTATTAAGTGCACAGTATTCTTAAAAGCATTGCATCCATTCATGATTGCAAGTTATGAATTTCCATGAGAAATTTTTACCCACTACGAATATATAATTCAAGCTGTTCTATCAGTTCTTGCTGATAGCTAATCGTTTCTTTTACTAAATCGCCAATCGACAAAATGCCAATAATTTTATCTCCATCCATGACTGGCAAATGGCGAATACGTTTTTCACTCATCATGCTCATAGCACTATCAACCAAGTCATTAGGTTTACAGGTAATCAAATTAGTGGTCATCACATCTTTAATCAGTGTTTCTTCAGCTGTTCTGCCTTTTAGCTTAATTTCTCTTGCGTAATCACGTTCAGAAAAAATACCCAAAATCTGACCTTTTTCTATCACAGCGACGGCGCCAATTTTGTGTTCAGCTAGCACCGATAATGCTTCAATGACATAACAGTTT
>CAZJUK010000052.1:0-12898 GCA_964549145.1 uncultured Methylophilaceae bacterium | reverse complement strand
AGTCAAAGAGGCATGGTGGATTGTGTTGTTGCTGCTTGGTTTATTTCTAGCAGTTATCCTTTATACTTTCAGCCCGCAAGATCCATCATGGTCACACTTGGCTAGCAATGGTGGCAATGCTGAGATTGTGAATTCCGGCGGTGCTGTTGGTGCATGGATTTCCGATATGCTATTGTATTTGTTTGGTTTTTCAGCTTGGTGGTTTGTCATTTTTGCTTTTTTTAGTATATGGCTTATGTATCATCGGCTTGAATTAACGCTAAGTGAGCGTCCGTTTTTCATACTAAATATATTTGGCTTTTTATTATTATTAGCATCTTCTGGTGCCTTAGAATCGGGCCACCTTATTAACCTTCCTGTGACACTTCCTTTAGAGGCTGGTGGTATGTTGGGTAATGTAGTGGACTATATACTACGGGCAATGTTTGGCTTTACTGGCTCTACTATGGTGTTGTTAGCATTATTTGCTGTGGGAATCAGTTTATTTACTGGCTGGTCTTGGGTGATGATGGTAGAAAAATTTGGCGCTATCTTAATTTATATGTATGAATGGTGCATCGACAAGTATCAAGATTGGCAAGACAAAAAAGCAGGTAAAGTTATTGAACAAAAACGTTCTGATTTCGTTGAAAAAGAGCGGAAAATTTCTGAAGACCGCGAACCATTACAAATCAAGCCTGGCTCGACTGAGGTAGTGAAAAGCGAACGCGTATTGAAAGAAAAACAAGTGTCGTTATTTGCTTCTGACCCAGACTCGCCATTGCCACCATTGCATTTGCTGGATAAGCCACAAGAAAATATCGAGCTGCCATCAAACGAAACCTTGGAATATACTTCACGTTTAATTGAACGCAAACTTAAAGATTTTGGCATTGACGTAAAAGTGCTGACCGCATTGCCAGGCCCAGTGATTACTCGTTTTGAGCTGGACCCAGCGGCAGGTGTTAAAGGCAGTCAAATTTCTAATTTATCGCGAGATTTAGCCCGGGCGCTTTCCGTCGTGAGTGTGCGTGTTGTAGAAACGATTCCTGGAAAAAGTTATATGGGATTAGAAATCCCTAATACCAAACGTCAAATTGTTTGCTTGTCAGAAATTATGGGTAGTCAAGCCTATGCCGATATGAACTCACCTTTAGCGATTGCTATGGGTAAAGATATTGGTGGTCATCCCGTGGTTGCCGATTTAGCTAAGATGCCACATGTGCTCGTGGCGGGTACAACGGGCTCTGGTAAATCAGTGGCAATTAATGCGTTGATTTTAAGCTTGTTATATAAAGCGGATGCTAGCAAAGTGCGTATGATTTTAATTGATCCCAAAATGTTAGAGCTTTCTGTCTATGAGGGTATTCCACATTTATTAGCGCCTGTTGTGACTGATATGCGGCATGCAGCCAATGCATTGAATTGGAGCGTGGCAGAAATGGAAAGACGCTACAAGTTAATGTCTATGTTAGGTGTGCGTAACTTAACAGGATACAACAACAAAATTAAAGAGGCACATAAAACTGGCGAAAGTATTCCGAATCCATTTAGCTTAACGCCAGACGAACCAGAGCCTTTGGAAGAGTTTCCAGCCATTGTGGTTGTCATTGACGAATTGGCAGATTTGATGATGGTTGTAGGTAAAAAAGTGGAAGAGCTAATTGCGCGCCTTGCACAAAAAGCACGCGCTTCTGGCATTCACTTAGTGTTGGCAACACAGCGTCCTTCAGTCGATGTTATTACTGGCTTAATTAAAGCTAATATTCCTACACGCGTGGCTTTTCAAGTATCTAGCAAAATTGATTCTCGTACCATATTAGACCAAATGGGAGCTGAAGCGTTACTTGGTCAAGGCGATATGTTGTATCTACCTCCAGGCTCAGGACATCCACAACGTATTCATGGCGCATTTGTTAGTGATCAAGAGGTACACGAGGTCGTAAACCATTTAAAATCAATGGGCGAGCCTAATTATATTGAAGGTATTTTAGAAAGCAATACTGAAGAGGGTTCCGATACTAGTACTTTCAGCGAAGGTGGTGGTGAAAAAGATGAACTATATGATGAGGCTGTAGCCATAGTCCTAAAGACAAGGCGTGCTTCCATATCTTCAGTGCAGAGGCAATTACGGATAGGATATAACCGAGCAGCAAGATTAGTCGAGGATATGGAGCGGGCTGGATTAGTTTCTGCAATGCAGAATAATGGTAGTAGAGAAGTCTTAGTGAAAACAGGCGAATCAAATGATGAATAAATTTTCTGCTTTATTATTGGGCTTGTTGATAAGCAATGTAGCTTTGGCTGATGGTGTTTCTAGCATTAAAGATTTCTTTAACGACACGAAAAGTATGCGCGCAGACTTTAAGCAAGTGGTAAAAGATAACCAAGGTAGAAAAGTGCAAGAGGTTGAGGGTGGTATGCAGTTAAAACGACCAAATATGTTCCGTTGGGATTACAAAAAACCCTATGAGCAACAAATTGTAAGTGATGGCAACGAAGTATTTTTGTATGATACTGAGCTAGAGCAAGTCACTATTCGCACATTAGGTAAAACGATTGGTTCAAGTCCTGCAGCATTGTTAGCTGGTGGAGGCAATGTCGAAGAGAACTTTATACTAAAAAACGCGACAAGAAAAAATAGCGTTGAAGGTGTTGACTGGGTGCTTGTTGTGCCGAAGGATAAAGAAAGTGGTTTTGACCGAATCATCCTTGGTTTCACTGGAAAACAACTGCGGCATATGGAAATGTATGACAGTTTTAATCACATTACTTATATTGCTTTTGAAAACGTTGAGCGTAATCCGCAATTAGAAAAATCTACTTTTTTATTCACAGTCCCTGAAGGTATTGATGTTGTTGGCGAATAAAACAAAAAAAAGCTAGAAAAGAAGTGCTAAGCATGACCTACCCCTACGCAACATTTTTGTTGCTAACTGTTACAATATCCTTTTTAATTTTTAGGTTATAAATAAGTGAGCAGCTTATTTCAAGCCACAGTGCCACTGGCACCACTAGCCGAGCAATTACGTCCTAAAACCTTAAATGAGGTTGTTGGGCAGGCACATCTTCTAGGTAAGAGTAAGCCATTGCGCCTAGCATTTGAATCTGGAAAATTGCCTTCAATGATTTTATGGGGCCCGCCTGGTGTTGGAAAAACCACTTTAGCTCGACTTATTGCAAATACGGCCGATGCGGAGTTTATTGCTGTTTCTGCTGTGTTGTCTGGCATTAAAGACATTCGTGATGCAGTAGAACTTGCAGAACACACTTTGCAGCAATCCGGCCGTAAAACTATTTTGTTTGTTGATGAAGTGCATCGCTTCAACAAAGGTCAACAAGATGCATTTTTGCCATTTGTAGAAAGTGGTTTGATTACATTTATTGGCGCAACTACTGAAAACCCATCATTTGAAGTTAATAGCGCACTACTCAGTCGATCACAAGTATTTGTTTTAAATGCACTTTCTGACGATGAGTTAGGGCAATTGCTTGAGCGAGCACGACTGTTAGTTGCCGGAAAAATTACATTTTCCAATGAAGTGAAAGAGCAAATTTTAGCTTACGCTGATGGCGATGCAAGGCGCTTACTTAATTTTATAGAAGGCCTATTTAATGCAGCTACTGGTGCTAACGTTAGCGATATTGATGAAGTGTTTCTTCAAGCTACGATGGCAAGTAAAATGCGTCGTTTTGATAAAGGAGGAGAAGCCTTTTATGATCAAATTTCAGCGCTGCATAAATCAGTGCGTGGGTCTAACCCCGATGCAGCATTGTATTGGTTTTTGCGCATGATTGATGGTGGTGCTGATCCACTGTATTTAGGACGCCGAATTGTGCGCATGGCTGTGGAGGATATTGGTCTTGCCGACCCTAGAGCGCAAACCATGGCGCTTGAAGCCTGCCAAATATTTGAACGATTAGGATCGCCCGAAGGGGAGCTAGCCCTGTCAAATGCAGTGATTTATTGTGCTGTTGCGGCAAAAAGTAATGCGGCTTATACGGCATACAATCAAGCCAAAGCATTTGTCGCGCAAGACAAATCGTATCCTGTACCATTACATTTGAGAAACGCGCCAACTAAATTAATGAAAAACTTAGATTATGGCAAAGAATATCGCTACGCACACAGTGAACCAGGCGCTTATGCTGCAGGGGAGCAATATTTTCCAGATGATTTAGAATCAATAGCTTTTTATCAACCCACATCGCGTGGTTTAGAAGGTAAAATTAGCGAAAAACTAAACCACTATAAAACCCTCGATCAAAAAGCTAAAAAAGAGAAAGTAACAAAATAGTATGTTAGATAGTCAAACCTTAAGAAACCACTTGGCTGCCGTTGTGCAGCGACTTAAAAAACGTGGTTTCGATTTCGATACCAGCAAGTTTTTAGCATTAGAAACAGAACGTAAAACCGTGCAAGTTTATACGCAAGAATTGCAAGCGAAGCGTAATAATATATCTAAACAAATTGGTATGGCCAAATCGAAAGGCGAAGATGCGTCTGCTATTTTGACAGAGGTTGCAGGGTTAGGTGAGCAGCTTAAAGCTGAAGAACTACGATTAGTTGAAATACAGACCGATTTGCAAAGTATATTATTGAATCTACCTAACTTGCCGCACGAAAGTGTGCCGACTGGGCGATCTGAAGATGACAATGTAGAAGTGAGCAAGGTTGGCGCACCACGTAGCTTTGATTTTGAAGTTAAAGATCATACAGGTGTTGGCGAGCCACTTGGTTTGGATTTTGATACTGGCGCGAAACTCTCAGGCGCACGCTTTACGTTAATGCGTGGTCCAATAGCTAGATTGCATCGCGCATTAGCGCAGTTTATGCTGGACACTCAAAGTGAGGAACATGGCTATACAGAATGCTACACACCTTATATGGTGAATGCTGAAAGTCTGTTGGGTACAGGGCAACTTCCTAAGTTTGAAGAAGATTTATTTTCAGTGCCTCATAATGAGAGTAAACTTTATTTGATCCCAACGTCTGAAGTGACGCTGACGAATACAGTACGCGATGAAATCATCACTTCAGATTCTTTACCTATTAAGCTTACAGCGCATACGCCTTGCTTCCGATCTGAGGCTGGCTCTTATGGTAGAGATACTAAGGGCATGATTCGACAACATCAGTTTGATAAAGTGGAAATGGTTCAAATTGTGCACCCTGAAAATAGCTATGATGTTTTAGAGGAAATGCTAGGGCACGCAGAAAATATACTTAAGGCATTAGACTTACCTTATCGCGTGGTTTTGTTATGCGCTGGTGATATGGGTTTTGGTGCAGCCAAAACATACGATTTAGAGGTTTGGCTTCCTGCACAGAATACTTATCGAGAGATTTCTAGCATATCTAATTGTGAAGCTTTTCAAGCTCGTCGTTTAAGAGCTCGTTTTAAAAATGAACAAGGAAAAACTGAATTCGTGCATACTTTAAATGGTTCCGGTTTGGCAGTGGGGCGTACGTTGGTGGCGGTGCTAGAAAACAACCAACAAGCTGATGGCTCTGTCATAGTGCCAGAGGTATTACGCCCGTATATGGGTGGTTTAGAATCTATTAGCAAGTGTTAAGTCTTGGTAGTATTGCTAGTTTTTTTAGTAATTATTAATTAATCTGCTCGTTAACACTGGCAATATTGTATGGATTATCAGTATCAGGATAATAAGGGTCTAAGTATTTAGCCAGAATTTTGTAAAAACTTCGAATTTCTTCAACATAAATAACGGGTGCCCCACCTCGAGCATAGCCGTACTTAAGCGTTTGATAATATTTAGGTTTTGTTAACATAGGCAATGTTTTCTTTACATCGGCCCATCTGTCTGGGTTTAAGCCTAAACGTTCTGCAAGGACCCTAGCATCTTCTACATGCCCTAACCCAATGTTATAAGCGGCAAGGGCCATGTAAGTCCTATCAGGTTCAGCGATGCGCTCAGGCAAACTGTCTATCATGAGATTAATGTACTTTGCGCCAGCTGGAATGCTTTGTTGAGGGTCCAAGCGATCATTAACGCCCATTCGATGAGCAGTGGCGTTAGTTAGCATCATTAGTCCACGTACGCCTGTAGGCGATGTTGCGTAAGTATCCCAATGAGACTCGCGATAGCCAACCGCTGCCAGTAAACGCCAATCTAAATCCGTGATTTCTTGAGCTTGCTGAAATAATCGCTTGTATTTAGGTAAGACTGCATGTTTTCGCGATATGAATGTAGAAACATCTAATCTGTTTAGCCGCTTACTATGACCATAGTACCGGTCAATCAGGTTGTTTAATGTGCCATCTTTTTTTATTTTTTTAAAAAAAGCATTTACCTTCTTCAATAATATAGGTGAAGCAGATTTAGGTAATGCCCAAGCAATTTTTTCCGGTTTTCCAAATGGGAAGGCAATATTTAAATCAGGGTAATAGTTTTTCATACTAGCAACTAAATGATTATCCGCCACCGTATAGTCAATCTCACGATTAACTAAGGCTTCAATTAACTCCTCGGAGTGAACAGAATCAAGAGCTTGCCATCTAATATTAGGAAATTCTTTTTGGTACTTTTTTAACCGTTCTGCAAAACTAGTCGCAGCTGGTACAACAATCTCCTTATCAGTAATCTCACTAATTTTTTTCGCTGGTTTCGATATGCGTTTTCTGTTGTATACCACTTGTTGTTGTACATCTTTATAAGGTTTAGCAAAGTTGATGATTGACTTGCGTTCTTTCGTTACAGTTAAGTCAGCAGCAGCAATATGTGCTTGATTATTCATTACGATGGCAATAACATCTTCTACACTATCAGCAATAATTATTCGAATATCTCTTTCATCATCTAAATATTTTTCGAATGCTATAGCTAAATCATGCTCTAATCCTGTGTATTCATTATCACTATTGATGAAGTAGGTGTCGGGACTATTGAGAGTGACAAATGTAATGGTGCTGTTATCTACTTTTGGGAAAGATTTTTTTGCGCTTTTTGGCTCTTGGCTAGATTCATTTTCACAAGCTGACAATGTAAACAGCAGACATCCATAAATTATGATATTTTTTAGCAAAAAAATAGATTTCCTATTATTTTAACTAAAGCGTCATTGTCTGAATGCATTGTGAAGTTGTAGTAATGAGCAAACTTAGGCCCATTTCTCCTCAACTTGGCCGTCTTTAGCAATAAAAACAGCGCGCGTTAATCCGTGAAAAATACCATGTTCCACAACACCAGGAATATTGTTGAGTAAATGATTTAGGTCTTCTTCATTTGTTGCTTTATCAAAGGCCATATCTAGCACCAAACTACCGTGAGAGGTGATAGACAAGCCATCTTTACTAGCGTTCTGGCGTAAGTGACCTCGGCCGCCAATTTTTTCAATGCTTAGTTTAACCGCTTGCCATGCAAAGGGCATGACTTCAACTGGAATCGAAAAATTAGAACCTATCTTGTCGACTAATTTTGACTGGTCAGCCACCACATAAAAGGCTTTTGCGGCTTTTGCAAGCAATTTTTCCATTACTAAATCATAACCACGACCTTTTAATAAGGTTAGGTCTGGTGTTATTTCGTCAGCACCGTCTACGTATAAATCAACATAATCAACCTGCTGAATTGAAATTACATTGACACCTAAGCATTGCGCTTTAATCATACTAATATTAGAGCTAGCAATGGTAGTGACTTTTAACTTTTCTTCTAGCTGACGACGTGCAAGTTCTTCGATGAAATAATTAGCTGTTGAGCCTGTTCCTAAGCCTACAAGCATGTCATCCTGCACATAGTTTGCCGCATGAATAGCGACACATTGCTTGTCATTCATCGCGATATGCTCCTTAAATTTTATATTATGTTAAGACTATTTTTATACTATGAAGTTAGTCGTCATAAATTAAGTGCCAAAGAATGATATCGATTTAAGCAGTCAGTAAATTAAATTTACTTTCATAAGACACCAAAAGAAGAAGACCTTAGAGGTATAATAGGCACAATTTCAGCTTAAACCAAGTCATTTCACATCTCATTTATGCAGTTAACCCCACCTTCAAAAGGTCGAACCAGTCATTTTTCTTATGCTGCCAATGGCTTAGAAAGTTTATCTCTTGCAAAGCTTACATGTAGCTTAAAAACAACAAAAATACCATTAGCTATCTTCACCTCAAATGCATTTGAAGCACAACGTTTGGTAGAGGAGATCAGTTATTTTTCACCTGAGTTAAATGTCTATTTACTGCCTGATTGGGAAACATTGCCTTATGATGTGTTTTCCCCACATCCTGATCTTATTTCTTTACGTTTGGCGACCTTATATCAAATTAGTCAAAACCAATGTGATGTGGTGATTATTCCAATCGGCACAGCATTGTTACGCTTGCCACCCACTTCCTATTTAGCAGCGCATACCTTTATCATCAATAAGGGGCAAAAGCTTGATTTAGAGGCATTGAGAAATCAATGTGCAAACGCTGGATACCATCACGTTACGCAGGTAATTAGTCCTGGTGAGTTTAGCGTTCGTGGCGGTTTGGTTGATTTGTTTCCTATGGGTAGTTCCTTGCCTTATCGAATTGATTTGTTTGACGACGAAATTGAAACCATACGTACCTTTGATATTGATACGCAACGTAGTTTGTATCCAGTGCCTGAGATTCGATTGTTACCTGCACGCGAGTTTCCATTAGATAAAACAGGTATTGCACATTTTAGAAGCCAGTTTAGAGAGCAGTTTGTGGGTGATCCACAACGTGCGAAAATCTATAAAGATGTGAGTAAAGGTACCGCTTCTGGTGGCATTGAGTGGTATTTGCCTTTGTTCTTTGAGCAGACAGCCACTATATTTGACTATATTCCTAAGCAGGCAGTGTTATGTTTTCATGGTCAATTAGACAAAGCTGCACAAACCTTTTGGTACGAGGCAAACTCACGTTTTAAATTACTTGCGAATGATCCTGAGAGGCCGATTCTCAATCCGGAGTTATTACTCACAAAAACAGAAGACTTCTTTGTTAGCACGCATGATTACCCGGTCATTAATTTAAAATTAGAAGCTAAAAAATCACTACCTGCTTTAGAGATTGATCGGCGTGCTGAGCAACCGTTACACAAGCTTCAAGCTTTTATCAAAAAATCTAAGAAGCAGCGCATCTTAATTGCTGCTGAAAGCTTAGGTCGTCGTGAAACGATGTCACAATTATTCACAGAGCAAAACATGCCGATGTCCTTGTGTGAAACATGGGCTGATTTTGTTGGAAGCGATGAGCAAGTTATGTTGGGCGTTTCCGGACTGCATACTGGTTTTGCAGGAGATATTGCCTTCATTACCGAAGCTGAGCTCTATGCGTCAACGGTACGTCAACAACGCAGGCGACAAAAAGACAAAGTACGCAACACCGAAGGTATGCTCAAAGATTTATCTGAATTACGGATGGATGACCCCGTGGTACATGAGCAACATGGTGTTGGGCGTTATAAAGGATTAAAAAACTTAGATTTTGGTGAAGGTGAAACTGAGTTCTTATTACTTGATTATTATGGTGATGATAAGTTGTATGTACCTGTATCGCAGCTCTTTCTAATTTCAAGATACTCTGGCGGGCCGCCAGAAAGTGCGCCATTACATAGATTAGGGAGTGGGCAATGGGAAAAAGCCAAGAAAAAAGCACTCAAGCAGATTAGAGATACAGCCGCTGAGTTACTTAATTTATATGCACAACGCGCGGCACGTAAAGGCCACGCCTTTACTTTAAGTTTGCGTGATTATGAGACATTCAGTGATGGCTTTCCGTTTGAAGAAACGCCAGATCAGCTCACTGCAATTGAGGCAGTCATTAGCGATATGCAATCTGGCCGTCCAATGGATAGGTTGGTTTGTGGTGATGTTGGTTTTGGTAAAACAGAAGTCGCATTACGTGCCGCATTTATTGCCGTCATGGGTGGTCGGCAAGTATCCGTGTTGGCACCCACTACCTTGTTAGTCGAGCAGCATTACCAAAACTTTTGCGATCGTTTTTCAGAATGGCCGATTAAAATCGGTGAAATATCGCGATTTAGAACAAAGAAAGAACAAACCGAAGCGCTACGAGCATTAGAAGCAGGCGAAATTGATATTATTATCGGTACGCATCGCTTAATACAAAAAGACGTTAAATTCAAGAATTTAGGCTTAGCAATATTAGACGAAGAGCACCGGTTTGGCGTGCGCCAAAAAGAGCAAATGAAAGCATTGCGTGCAGAAGTTGATGTTCTCACGTTAACCGCTACGCCGATTCCGAGAACGCTAAGTATGGCGATGGAAGGCTTGCGTGAATTCTCAATTATTTCAACACCACCGCAAAAACGATTATCAATTAAAACATTCCATACAGATTATTCTGACGGTGTTATTCGTGAAGCAGTTATGCGTGAATTTAAACGTGGTGGTCAAGTGTATTTCTTGCACAATGAGGTGGATACTATTTTTGTGCAAAAAGAAAAATTAGAAAAATTGTTGCCCGAAGCACGTATTGCCATTGGGCATGGGCAGCTACGTGAGCGTGAACTAGAGCATGTCATGCGAGACTTTCATCAGCAACGCATCAACGTGCTGTTATGTACCACTATTATTGAAACTGGTATCGATATTCCAACTGCAAATACCATTATCATTAATAAAGCTGATCGTTTTGGTTTAGCACAATTACACCAATTACGCGGGCGAGTAGGGCGTAGTCATCATCAAGCGTATGCTTACCTGTTAACTGAGCCTGATCGTAAAATTACTAAACAAGCGCAAAAACGTTTAGATGCTATTCAGCTCATGGAAGACTTAGGGGCAGGTTTTCATCTGGCTATGCATGATCTGGAAATTCGTGGCGCAGGTGAGTTGTTAGGCGACAGTCAAAGTGGTGAAATGCAGGCAATCGGCTTTACCATGTATTCCGATATGCTTAATCATGCGGTTAAACAACTTAAAGAGGGTAAAGAGCCAGACCTTGATGCGCCTCTTGGTGTGACAACTGAAATAAACTTGCATACGCCTGCATTGTTACCAGATATCTACTGCCCAGATGTGCATGAACGTTTAGTTATTTATAAGCGTTTAGCTAACTGCAATGACGATGAAGGACTTGATAATATGCAAGAAGAGCTGATTGACCGCTTTGGTTTGCTACCAGAGCCAGGCGAAGCGTTGATAGCTTGCCATCGTTTACGTATTGCGGCAAAACCGCTTGGTATTATTAAAATCGATGCATCCGATGCTGCTATTCAATTGCAATTTAATCCCAAAGCGGATATTGACCCGATGAAACTCATCGATTTATTGCAACGCGATAAACGTTGCCGCATGAATGGCCCAGAAAAGTTAAGAATCTCAGTAGAATTAGGCAATTTAGGTCACCGAGTAGAGTTGATTAAAACGATATTACAAGCGTTTGTTTAACGCACTCAAGGCTCTAAGTTTCTATTTTAGTTTTAGGTCTATTTAAATTATGAACAATCGCTACCATTGCCCAGCCAGTTGAGTGGATTTATTTGGGTAGCTATGATTTCATGAGCGCCCTACCTTATTTCATTTTTTCCTTAATTAGGTGAAGGTGTGCACTTCTGCTTAGAACGAGGCGATGCCAAATTACCGTAGTAAGTGTACCGACGATTGGATTTATTAGTTAGATTGATATTGAAAATTAAATTAAACATCTACAATCAATTTGTTATTAGCAATTAAGTTTTGTAAAAGATCAGTTTCAGTACTATTCCCTGTATTGCTATATATGTCTACACCCGCCAGTACGATATGGACATCTTCATTAGCTGCACTATAGTTTCCACTGGTAAAGTTGCCGTTAGAACTTATACGAATGTCAGTATTAACGCCATCTGTAGTTATATCTAAGTAATTAAGAAAATTACTCGTATCTTCGCCTGAAAGTAAATCACACAAATCAATAACATCATTTTGAGCGAAATTGAAATCAGAAATAGTGTCTATATCCGGTGTGCCATCAGTTCCTTTGTCAGCCAGCTCCCATTTGAATGTGTCTGAACCTACACCCCCTGTCAATGTGTCATTTCCTTGACCTCCAATCAGCGTATCATCACCATCACCATCACCATCACTGAGTATATTGTCATTTGCATCACCAGTAACATTGTCATTGCCGCTTAAATTTGTAGGAGAGCTTAGGAAGTTATAGAGTGCATCTAAAGTGGGATTGCTCTGCGGGTCAGATAAGCTATCGAAAACGGCATAGCTGGTAGAGGCGTTACTAACGGATAAAGAGTGACCTTGATTGTCTGAATATGTAAAGTCAGTAACATTGCCACCTGTTATTTCACCATTTCCATCTATCGTAAGTTGGCCACTTAGGTTAAGTGTGATTCCGTTTGAAGTAATTTTATAGTCCGTCACTAAATCATTGGATATAACACCTAGGCTATTTATATTTAAGTTTCCATTGTATTCAAAATTAGAAAGAGAATCAGTCGGAGATGTCGATGAATAAACTATTCTAAAAAAGCCACCACTGTATAAATTTGTATTAAAGTTGTAGGTGGAGTCTCCATAGTAATCAATGGACTCAGCCCCTTTATCTAGATCTAGGTAATTAATAATTGATGGGAGGCCGTCTGTAAAATGAATTCCATCTGCAGAAAAATCATAACCATTCCAGATGCCTTCAAGTCGAGTATTTGTAACAAGGGTACCAGTAATCACACCGGGGGGTAGGCTGGTGAAAATGTCATCGGCTTTATTAATTGCTTGATTAAAGTTTTCTGAAATTGCACTTATATCAGTAAGCTGCCAATTGTTGAACTGTATATTAATACCTGATGCAGTTGTATCAATAGTTACTAGTTGTGATGCCGCCGTGCCGCTGTTACCTGCGGTATCCGTGACGCGGAATTGCACCGTCTCGGTACTGATCAGTGCAGCGTCAACCACACTCACCGCCGTGCCGGT
>CAZJUK010000051.1:0-13145 GCA_964549145.1 uncultured Methylophilaceae bacterium | reverse complement strand
GGACATTTAGTAGGCGATGAGATTTTAAGGACTTTGTCTCAATTGCTAAAGAAAGGCGTGAGGCAAGGAGATATCGTATCAAGGTACGGTGGCGAAGAGTTTTTAATCTTGTTACCTATGACGGATTTAAGCTCTGCTGAAATATTAGTGGAGCGTTTGCGTTTTGCCATTGAAGTACAACAATGTTCGATTAAGGGCCATGATGTTTCTGTGACAGCTTCATTTGGTATTGCGCAGCATGAACTTCAAGACGATGCTGATAAAACGATTAGTCGTGCTGATAAAGCACTCTATCAAGCAAAGACAAAAGGGCGGAATTGTATTGTATCGATGCCAGGTAGCAAATAATGGTTGATTTTTTTAGTTTAAATGTATCAAAGACATTATTTTTAAAGCATGGTTAATCACCTATGTTACAAATAAAATTACTTCCTGATCAATTGATTAGCCAAATCGCAGCAGGCGAGGTGGTCGAAAGACCTGCGTCAGCGTTAAAGGAATTATTAGAAAATAGTATTGATGCTGGCAGTAATGAGATACAAATTTCTTTGCTGAAAGGCGGCACCAAACAAATAAAAATTACGGATAACGGTATTGGTATTGAAGTAGATGATTTGGTGATGGCACTTACTCGACATGCAACCAGTAAAATTCAGTCGTTAGGTGATCTTGAGGCTGTGGCAAGCCTTGGATTTAGGGGTGAAGCGTTAGCGAGTATCGCCTCAGTGTCACGTACTTCTTTGAGTAGTCGACAGAAAAATATCAAACATGCTTGGCGTATTCACTCTAACGGTAGTGAATTATCATCATTAGAGCCGTCGGCTTTAGATCTAGGCACTATCGTTGAAGTAAATGACCTTTATTTTAATACTCCAGCACGACGTAAGTTTCTTAAGAGAGATGCGACAGAGTTCGGCCATTGCGATGAGGTATTTAAACGTGTGGCTTTATCAAGGCCAGATATCACTTTTAGCCTAGAGCATAATGGCAAGATCATGCGCCGTTATGTTACCTCATCTGCCGATAAAAGATTTTCTGAGGTATTAGGTGATGAATTTTCTGCACAAAGCATTACAGTTGATGAAGATGCAGCTGGTTTGCGTATATGGGGTTTGTTAGCAAAGCCCACATACAACAGAAACAGACGCGACACCCAATATGTCTATGTGAATCGTCGGTTTGTTCGTGATAAATTGGTGTCACATGCTATTCGCCAAGCTTATCAAGATGTGCTGCATCATGACCGACATCCTGCTTATGTACTTTTTCTGGATCTAGATCCGAATTTAGTTGATGTGAATGTACACCCAGCGAAAACAGAGGTACGTTTTAGAGATGGTCAAGCCATACATCGGTTTATTTTTCATGCGTTACATAAAGCATTAGCAACGCCTACAGGTGATGCCAATGCGGTAAGTACAGCGCAAGCTTCAACTAATCCGTTTGCTATACCAAACAAACGGTCTGAAGAAACGAGTTACCCTACATTTCAATCACAAATTAATTTATCGACTAACGCTACTGAAAGTCATTATCAACAATTATTTTCAAATATAAAAGATAACCGTCTTGATGCAACTAGTAGAACTCAAGTTTCTGCAGATTCTTTTGAAGAGTCTTCAGTAGAGTTTCCATTAGGTTTTGCACTGGCTCAAATTCATGGTGTTTATATTCTGGCTCAGAATTTGCAAGGCCTAGTAGTTGTAGATATGCACGCGGCACATGAACGGATTATGTATGAAAAGTTAAAGCATGATTTAGAAGGAAAAATGATGCCTATGCAACCCTTGCTATTACCGGTTAGTTTTAATGCAGACAGTTTAGAAGTCGCTACGGTGAATGAAATAATAGCTGGGGGTGGGGAGGCTTTATTGCAATTAGGCTTTGATATTGCAGTACTATCTCCAACAACACTCGCTGTTCGTGCCATCCCGATAGCTCTGAAAGATGCTGATGCCGTTACCCTCGCACGTGATGTCTTGCGTGACTTGCAGGAGTATGGGGCCAGCAGGGCATTGACGGAGCGTAGTAATGAATTATTAGGCACGATGGCATGTCATGCAGCAGTGCGCGCAAATAGAACGTTGAGCGTGCCAGAAATGAACGCGTTGCTTAGGGATATGGAAGTGACAGAACGGTCAGGACAATGTAATCATGGCCGTCCGACTTGGTTTCAGGTAACAATGGTGGACTTAGATAAAATGTTCATGAGGGGGCAATGAACATTAACTATTTTTTAGTCTAATAACCCAACGTAATATTGCGCTATCTGCTTGTTCAATATTATTGATAGTGTAATTCAATGCTCTGTGGTTATTTACGACGAACTGGAAAGTAGACTTAGCGTGCGCTGTACCACATAGTAAAACTTGATCACCTTTTTCTATAATAGTCCCAATCTCAGGTACTAAGGTTGACTTGTTCTTCCTAGTTAGCAAAATAGGTACAAGTTGTAAATTCTTATCACGATTAGTTGGGTCTTTTAATAAATGGCCTAGTGTGACTTTGCTACCCCCTTCTAAATAATCAAGAATAGCTGGCGTCGTTGTTTCATTAACTTCTAACGCCCATGTTTCAGGTACATTTTCACCCACAACACCGACTAATTGGCTAATCAAACTATTCGCCCATTTATTGCTTTGTTGACGCGCTAGGCATAAAAATACGGCGAGTAATGGGGATATTAAATGCGCTAAACATTCGTGCGCAATAATATCAGTTGGCTGCATGGTGATATCCGCATTAAACTTTTTAAATAGAGCGCTGTTGTGACGTTTATTTTTACGGATAACCAAAAATAATTTTGGATTAATTTCGTAAGCAGTCATCACGATTGATAAATTATTGACATCATTATCTGTGCCGGCAACGATACCGGATGCCTCTTTAATTCCAGCTTCTAGTAATGTTTTTGCTTCTGTGCCGCTGCCTACAATACACTTCTCACATTCAGTCAGCTCTGGCATGGCCTCAACAACAGTGACCGTTAAATGTTCTCGCTCTAAATTTTTTACGACAGCTTTGCCAAAGCGACCATAGCCACATACTACCCATTTTCCGCGTGGTGGGTTTTTGGGAGGCAATAATGTTTCCCCCGGCGTGCTGGTAAGCCATTCATGAAGTAGGTATGTGCCTAAAGCGTGTACCCGCATCGCAAGTTGATCGCCA
The DNA here is from genome assembly GCA_964549145.1 of uncultured Methylophilaceae bacterium. Classification (GTDB taxonomy): domain Bacteria; phylum Pseudomonadota; class Gammaproteobacteria; order Burkholderiales; family Methylophilaceae. Next base: position 9,977 of record CAZJUK010000051.1, on the reverse strand, counting down.
AATAATGTATATGGATTAATAACATGATCAGTTCCAAACGATGTCATATTGGCCGCAATATCATCACGTTCAGCGCGCGCAATCACAGGTAGTTTTGCATTCGTGAGTTTTACTGCCACAGCAACGGCTAAGTTGACATCATCATTGTTCGTTAACGTTACAACGCCACTACACAGTGGGTGATTAATGCCTGCTTTAATCAATGATTCAGGTAGCTGTGCATCAGCGCGTAAACTAAGAACCACATTTTTAAAATCAGTAAGTTCTAATTCATTTAGATGCTCTTGGGATTGTTCAATAATGACGACACGCATGCCTTTTTCATCCAACGTTTTTGCAAGTAAACTTGCTGATTGGCCATAACTACAGAGTACATAAAAAGGTTCTTGTAATTTAGATACTTTACTAGAGAAACGCGCTTCAGCTATTGCTTGGCGCAAGCTTATATCTTGCAATAATGTAATGATTTTACCAACAGCATAAAACCATGGAATTACTGTGAAGTAGATAGAAAATGTTAACCACATACGTTGAGGTTGGCTGTACTCGTATGGAATTTCACCGAAGCCAGTGGTGGTTGCTGTAAAACTAATGATATAGAAAGCTTCAAATATACTCATGTACCACACGCGACCATTTTCGTCGACACCCGGCATTAAGGTAAGGCCCAATGTGGCAATCGCAAAGCTACCAATAATTAAGATTAATGGCCGTCTTAAACGACGCAAAATCATAAAAAGAATGCTATTCATTGTTAGTCACAGCTTTGCTGGGTTGAGGCATTTTTAGAAGTTAAGGCTTGATTGTCGCTTTTAAGTTAACGTTTTTGTGTAATGGTTTCTGATATAAGCAAGACGACAGAAATAAAGTTTGCCATCAGGGCGCCACCTGACAATGAGACTATATAAACCATTAGCGTATTTTCAGCCATCACACCATCTAGTGCTGCCCAAATGATAGCGGCAGTAATAAGTTGCAAATCAGCTGCGAGACTGGTTGATAACAAAATAGCGCCAACTTGGGTGCGGTCACCAAATTTAAGTACAGTAGCGACAAGGCTAACAATTAACGCAGCATAAAGTTCATATACATGGTGATGGCTAGGGTTATCTATCTCGCCTAGAAAAAAGCCGAAATTGAGAGTCATTGCAAGCACAATAAAAAAGCCAAATATAACTTTTTCTAAATTCATAAGTTAAGCCTATCTCTTAAGATTAATAGTTAAGGATTGAAAAATAACATAAAAAGGTTAGTCCGCGTTATATTATATCGCCTGCATAAAAAAATTTCAGTATGAATATTAAAACTTTACCACCTGTAATTTTTATTATGGGACCTACAGCAAGTGGAAAAACTCATTTAGCTATTGATTTATTTGAACATTTTCCTGTTGAGCTTATTAGTGTTGATTCTGCTCTGGTATTTCGAGGCATGGATATTGGCACTGCCAAACCTGATACTGCCACTTTGCAAAAAGCACCGCATCATTTAATTAATATTATTCCGCCAACAGAAGCCTATTCAGCGGCTAACTTTAGAACGGATGCACTAAATTTAATGGCTGATATTACAGCGCGTGGCAAAGTGCCAGTATTAGTCGGTGGCACCATGATGTATTTTAAAACGCTAGAAGGTGGGTTAAGCGGTTTACCTGAAGCGAACCCTGAAATAAGGTTGGCGCTTGATGAAAAAGCAAATTTAGTTGGTTGGCCAGCGATGCATGCAACATTAGCACAAATTGATGCTGAAACTGCTGCTAGATTAAAGCCAAATGATATGCAGCGCATACAGCGTGCACTTGAGGTGCATGCCATTACAGGTGAAACGATGACGCAACTTTACGCTAAACAAATAACAGAAGTTTTGCCTTATAATCTGCTAAAAATTGCACTAGTGCCTAGTGATAGAAAGAGCTTGCATCAGCGTATTGCTTTGCGGTTTAGGCAAATGCTAGCCGCAGGGTTTTTGGACGAAGTAAAAGCGATTCAAAAAGCTTACCCATCCTTAACAACTGAGAGTACTTCAATGCGTTGCGTTGGTTATCGACAAGTGTTAGCGCATCTTAATGGTGATTACGACTTATCTGAATTACAAAACCGGGGGGTGTTTGCCACAAGACAATTAGCAAAACGTCAACTGACTTGGTTGCGTAGTATGGAGGATGTATTGGAGTATGATTGCTTGGAAAAGGAAATTACAAAAAAAATAAAAAATGATATAAATCAGTTTATTAAGAAGATTTCCTAATAAACTAATTTAATTGTAAAGGTAAGATTAAGTATTTTAAAATGAATTAAATTTTACCTTCTAGACCCATTTGATAATATTTATGCGTAATTTTATCTTGATTTTCTAATAGCCAATCAATGCTTGGTTCATGATTCATTGCTTTTTTAATAGCTAATGTTGTCGCTTTACGATGAATTTCAAATAATGCCTTATGGTCTAAATTATCATCTTCAGCTACGCTTGGGTTTAACCAAACAGAAACAATCACACCAAGGTCATTGGCTTTTTCTTTAGGAATATAACCTTCACGAACCGCATCTAACACACCATTTGCTATGGCGCCTTGAACAGTACCCATTAAAATATTAGTGTAGCGATTGTCTTTTACAGTCACTTTGCTCACCATCAATGTGGCAGGACGAACCATAATGTCAGTATTCATAATAGCTAACACACGGCTATGGCCTTTAATTTGATCACCTAATAGATTAGCAAATGCAGTGCCAAACGGTCCGTCCATTTCACCAATAACAACTTCTGGCTCGGCTGCTGTTCCTGCAGGGCCACCAGCTACTAATGCTTCTCCCACGCGCATAACGATTTTCTCACTCATTTTCAACTCCTTATTAATTAATAAAAATTACAGATTACACAAACTAAAACTGTTGAATTCGCTGAGCGGCTTCAACACATTCATTAAGTGGTGCTACTAAGGCCATACGAATAAAGCCCGCGCCAGGATTAGTGCCATGCACCTCACGTGCTAAATAGCTTCCTGGCAATACCGTGATATTTAAATCACGGTAAAGTTTGACTGCCAATTCTGTATCTGATTGCTTTGTATTAATCCAACAGTAGAAAGCAGCTTCCGGGTAATCAACTTCCCAAACTTTTTTAAGCATTGGTACGACAGTGCTAAATTTTTCAGCATATAGTCGGCGATTCTCTATTACATGATTTTCATCGTCCCATGCTGCAATACTAGCAGCCTGTACTGTAGGATTCATCGCTGAGCCATGATAGGTACGGTAAAGCATGAATTTCTTAATAATACTTGGGTCACCAGCGATAAAGCCAGAACGCATGCCTGGTACATTAGAACGTTTAGAAAGCGAGCTAAAAATAACTAAGTTTTTATTGTCTCGACCTAATTGGTGTGCGGCTTGTAGCGCCCCCAATGGCGCGTTATCCTCTTCAAAATATATCTCAGAATAGCATTCATCAGTTGCAATCACAAAGCCATATTGATCACTTAACGCGAACAATACTTTCCATTGCTCTAGTGTGATGACTTTGCCATTTGGGTTGCCTGGTGTGCATGCATAGACGAGTTGAGTGCGATTTAATATATCTGCAGGTACGCTTTCAACATCCATAGAAAACTGATTTTCTGGAGATGTATTTAAAAAGTATGGCTCAGCACCCGCTAAAAAAGCAGCCCCTTCATAAATTTGGTAAAACGGGTTTGGTGAAATCACTACAGGTTTAATTTTACTGCTATCAATGACTGTTTGAGCAAGTGCAAATAAGCCTTCTCGACTACCATTAACTGGCAAGATACCTGTTTCAGGGTCAATTATGGGGATGTTATAACGGCGAGCAATCCACTGCGAAATACTTTCTCTTAGTGCCAAAGAGCCAATAGTCGTGGGATAATGTGCTAACCCATCTAGGTGGTCTGAAAATGATGTTTTAATCAGTGCAGGCGATTCATGTTTTGGTTCTCCGATTGATAAATTGATCGGAGAATACTCTGCATTTGGTGTAATGCCTTTGAATAAATCACGTATACGTTGAAATGGGTAGGGTTGGAGTAGATTTAAATTTGAATTCATAAGGTGGCTATTATAGAGATCAACAACAATAAACAAAACCTTTTTGCAGTTTTTGGCCTATTATTTGGTGCCGTCTGCTGGGGTATTATTTGGTATCCCTATCGTCTGTTGGCAAATGCTGGGATTTCTGGCATTACTTCTAGTTTTTATAGTTACAGTCTTGCTTTACTGATAGGCTGTCTTCTTTTTGCTAAATATTGGCGCAGTTTATTAGCTATTCCGAAACGCGCTTATTGGCTTTGTTTGTTTGCTGGCTGGACTAACCTCAGTTATGTGCTGGCAGTGATCGATGGTGAAGTAATGCGAGTGATGTTGCTGTTTTATTTGTCTCCTATTTGGACACTGGTATTAGCCAGGTTCTGGTTAAAAGAGAGTATTCATATCACAGGTCTAATCGCGATTATGATTTCATTAATTGGAGCGGTTATCATGTTGAATGACTTTTCAACGATTAGTTTCCCTGCACCGCGTAATCAAGCTGAATGGTTGGCGCTTTCAGCAGGCATTGGTTTTTCGTTGACTAATGTATTTACCCGCCAAGCCACTTATTTGAGTGTAGCAGCTAAATCAATGCTGGTCTGGTTAGGGGTGGTGAGCTTGTCAATTTTATTGCTGTTTTTTCTTGATGGAAATTTAATGCGGCTAATAAACATATCAGAATATATTGCATGGGAGTATTTGAGTTTGTTTGTTCTTATTGCTTTAATGCTAGTGTTAGCCACATTGTGTGTGCAATATGGGGTCACCAAAATCACTGCAATACGAGCCTCAGTGCTATTTATGTTTGAATTGGTTGTGGCGGCGGTTGCTGCTTATTTCTTAGCCAATGAAACCATGCAAATCAATGAATGGTTGGGTGGCACATTGATTGTCATTTCTGGTTTATTTGCTGCGTTAAACACAAGGTCGACAAACTAAATTGACATTAAACGCTCAGTTAAACCAATTTATTAAATCCGCGGAAACTCCTCGGGCATACCACGTGCACCTTCAGCAGCAAACCGTATTTTTAATGACAAATCATTTCTAGAGTCAGCATTAGCTAGTGCGTTTTCTTCATCTACTTGTCCATTACTAAATAATCTAAATAATGATTGATCAAATGTGTTCATGCCAATGTCATTGTTGTCAGACATAACATCTTTAATTTCGCCTAGTTTTTGCTTAAAGATAAGCTCTGAAATATACGGTGTGTTAATTAACACTTCGACTGAAGCCACACGTTTTTTTACTTTTCCTGGAATTAAGCGTTGCGAAACAATACCTACTAAGTTTAAGGATAATCCTAATAACAGGGCGTGTTTAGCCTCAGTTGGGAAGAACGAAATAACACGCTCAAGTGCTTGGTTTGCATTATTTGCATGCAATGTGGCGATGCATAGATGGCCTGTTTCTGCATAAGCAAGTGCTTGTTTCATGCCTTCCATGTCACGGACCTCACCAATTAATATTACGTTGGGTGCTTGGCGCATAGCGTTTTTTAAAGCGTTATCAAAGGACAATGTATCAATGCCGACTTCACGTTGATCAACGATAGATTTTTTGTGTTTATATATAAACTCAATCGGATCTTCCACGGTAATAATATGACCTGTGCTATTTTCGTTTCGATGGTCAATCATCGAAGCAAGTGTTGTCGATTTTCCTGAACCAGTGGCGCCTGCAACTAATAACAAGCCTCTTTTTCGCATAATAAGTTCATGCAAAATAGGAGGTAAACCTAATATATTAAAGTCAGGAATATCGGTTTTAATATGACGAATTACCATGCCTACTTCACCACGTTGGCGGAACACATTAATACGAAAGCGACCTACTTTTTCTTTGCTTATAGCAAAATTACATTCAAAAGTAGATTCAAACTCCCGAATCTGTTCCTCGGACATTAAGCCGTAGGCAATCTGTTTAATAACACCCGGCGTTAACACCTGATCATTAACAGGTACGGTTTCGCCTTCAATATTGATATGAATGGAAGCTTTTGTACTAAAAAATAAATCAGAACCGCCTTTTTCAGTCATAAATTTTAGTACAGGTGTAATGTCAAAACCAGTCATGATGTTTCCTATTATTGCTTTATTTAATTAAGTGACTTTATCACAAGCCTAAGTTGATTTTTCAGCATTGGTTAATTTTTCAGCATTAGATTGGTATGTTTGCCAAATGTGTTGGTATTTAGCTTCAAGTAAGCGAGAGAATTTTTCTGGTTTAAATAAATCAGTAGTTTTGATTGCTGTATTTACTTTTTGTTTTATGCGCATTAATTCATCTGGTTGGCTGGCAAGTTGTATTGCTTTTTTCTCGTAATCATCCAGCGATTGACAAATCAACTCTTGGCATTCTAATTGCAGTAATAAACTTGCAGCCACTTTGGATGCAAATGTATCGCCTTGGCAGGTTATTACGGGCAAACCAGCGGCCAAGGCGTCACTTGCAGTTGTATGGGCGTTATAAGGTAGTGTATCTAAAAATAAATCAGCATGCTGCTGACGTTCCATATGTGATTTATGATCAACCCTAGGTGCAAAAATCAAATGATGCTCTGAAACCCCAAGCTTAGCTGCTTCTTCAATCAGATTTTCTTTTGCCCATTTGTTACATTCCATAAGCCAAAGAATACTGTTAGGTGTTTTTTTGAGCAAACGCATCCATAGTGAGAATATAGTTTCACTAATTTTGAATGTTTGATTAAAACAGCAAAATACAAATGCACTTTCTGGTAATCCATGATCTAATTTTTCAGAAGTGCTGTTGATCAATCGCTGATTATTCGGTTGATAGCAAGGCAGATAAATGAGTTGCTCACTAAACTCGTTGGCTTCAGGTGCAATAGTTTTGTCTGCAATCATGTAATCAAACAATGGCTTTGTAGTAACTTGGTTATTTTTGTACTCACCCATTGTTCCAGGAAATCCGAGCCAGTTAACGCTAATGGGAGCTGGCTTGAGTGCGACAATGCCGGTACGACTGCTTTGTGTAAACCCAGTTAAATCAACGAGTATATCTATCTTATCAGCATTAATTTTTTGCGCAGCTTCAATATCGTTTAAGTGACGAATATCGTTAAACTGTGTAAATTCTTCTTTTAGACGCTTGCGCTCGGGCGAGTCATCAACAGCGCCATAAGAATAAGCAATGACGTTAAATTGATTTTTATCGTGCTGTTCAATCAGTTCTGTAATTAAAAACACGAGTGGGTGCAATCTAAAATCAGCAGATAAATAACCAATATTAAGTTTGGGCTTGTTTGTTCGGAGGTGGTCAGCGTTGTATTTAAAGGCTAAACGATCTCTTAGCTTAAATAACTCAGCATAATGTTGCGAGACGTAATTATTCGCGCATTGTTTTTGTTCTGTTGCACTGCTTGATGGCATGCCAATAAAAGCAAATGGACTAACTTTTGCCGCGGGTTGATGCATAACCCAATCACGTATAGTTTTAATCTGTTGATTTATGTTTGCGTCACCTTCGCCTTGCCAGTCGCAAATATGCTGTTTTTGGTGCACTAAATGGACTAAAGCGTGATAAAGATTAGGATTTAACGCTAATGCTTTTTTATAATTTGCAATGGCTGTGTCTAACTGACCTAATTCACGCGTTATATTACCTAAATTATTGTAAGTATCAGCATCATTTGGATCTAATGTTGCTGCCTGTTGAAAACTATTCAGCGCAGCTTGTGGTTTATTGCTTTCACGTTGCGCATTACCCAGGTTATACCAATACGCAGGGTTGTTTGGCTGATGCATTAATGCCTCTTCAAAACATGCTGCAGCAAGTGTATATTTGCTTGTTCGATCTGCCTGATTACCTAACGCTTGTAAGGCAAAGCATAGTGCGTTGCGTACGTCAGGGTTTTTATTTCGTAGCAGTAAACGTCGAAAGTAGCCTGCAGCCTCTTCATACTTTTCTAATCGCACACTTAAATTGCCACAACAGATGAGCAGGTCGTTATTATTCAAATCTTGCTGTAACGCTTGCTGAAAATGCGCTAATGCATTGGGTAAATTGCCATTAGATTGTGCATGTTCCGCTTTTTGAATATGCTGATTGAAATTAACCATAAGTGATTTTAATCGAAAACTTAATGTAACGATCGTGCTAATTTTTTTAAGCCTAAATCTCGTAATAGAAACCGACTTGGGTTGAGTTGTGAAAGATTAATAGAGCTGTCATTTTCTGATATGTCAATTATGTCATCAATTGAATTGTTAGTCGCCAACCGGGCAATCAGTTCCCCACATAACGGTGCGGTAATCATACCTTTAGAACCATGGCCGGCATTGACATACAAGCCTGTTAGCCAAGGTAAATCAGCTGCACATGCGTTATAACGTAATTTACTTTGTTTTAACGTGACAGGGTTAAGTAAAGCGCCAGCTAATGGTAAATAGTCTCTTGATGCACTGCGCCATGCAACGCGTGCTGATAATTGTTGATGTTGAACATGTTGATATAACTCATCCGAGATGTTGCGTAAGGAATGCAGGTTTTCTAAGGTAATTTTTTGAGACGTTTCTGGATTCATATTATTCGGTTGAAAGCTAGTGCCAAAAGTGTGGCTACCGTCTATGCTGGGGCTTAAAAAGTGATCAGTGCAGATCGCCATTTTAAGTCTGCGACTTATTGCGTTTTCAGCGAAAAAATTTAGCTGACCTTTAACAGGGGTAATTGGTGGGTTAGCGCATTGGCTAAATTGATTAATGCTATTTGCATTGCAAATAACAACAATATCAGCAGATAAATTATCTTCTTTTAAGTTAACTAACCAATGTGATTTAATTTTTTCTATTGTTAATACTTCTGCTACACAAATTACCTTAATTTTCCCAGCTGTTATCAACGATTCACAAAAAGCTGTTGGCTTAACCCAGCCTGCTTGCGGTATATGCAGTCCATTTTGGTTTAATTGGATACCAGCTAATTCACTGGCTTTGTCTTTATCTATATGTTCAATATGAGAATATGATTGTTTACTTTTGAGCAATTGTGTTTGTTTAACTTGCTCACGCGCATTAAAGGCTAATTGAATTAAGCCGCAAGCGTGATGGAATTTATTTGCGTTCGGTAAAGTATTTAATAGTTCCAGTGTAAAATCAAACCCAGATAAGGCTAATTGGTTTTGTGCGGTGGGGGTTGCACTAAATTTAGGGTAAAGCATTGCCAAAGGGTTACCTGATGCTTCTTGTGCTAGCCCACTTTGACGCTCTACTAGAGTGACCGTAACATCGCGCTTAGCAAGTGCATAAGCGGTGCTGCAGCCAGCGATACCACCTCCAATAACAATAGCCGTTGTCATATCGCTGTTACTAGATGAAATGAAAGGATGAAACGCCTTATATTAAACATTTAAATGGTTGGCATCTATACTAAAGGCAAGCGTCGATTAAGTGGTTTTACGAATAACAAATGAGCGTCTCCCAATGCGCGTTCGGCAAACCCGCCTTCGCAATAACAAAGATAAAAATCCCACATACGAATAAATGTATCTGAGTAACCTAATGCTTTTATAGCCTCAATTTCAGCAAAAAAGTTTTGACGCCAAACTCTTAAGGTCGTCGCGTAGTGTGGACCAATATCTTCAAGGTCTATTAAATGTAAGTCAGATGCTTTGGTAGCGCTTGTAAGTAAGGCAGTATTAGATGGAATATTTGAGCCTGGAAAAATATAGCGCTGAATAAAGTCAACGCTATTCTTAGCTTCTTCAAATCGTTGATCAACTATCGTAATAGCTTGAATTAAGGCCATGCCATCTGTTTTTAATAATTTTGCGCATTGTGTAAAGTAAGTTTCGTAAAATTGATGACCGACTGCCTCTATCATTTCAATTGAAACCAATTTATTAAATTTACCTTCTAAGTCTCTGTAATCATTAAATTTTAATGTTATTTTATCTTCTAATTTCTCTTCCTT
>CAZJUK010000050.1:0-13203 GCA_964549145.1 uncultured Methylophilaceae bacterium | reverse complement strand
CTTTTATTTGGTATTCGAATGGTTTTATCGGAAATTGTAGTCTGGGTAGTGGCTATTTTAATTAATATTATTGCCTTAATTTATTTCCGTGATTTCTACCAAACAACTATTATTACTCGTCTAATGGAAGCTATATTAACTACACCTTTCCCATATTGGTTTGTTGTCCTTTTGTCAGGAATTGGTACATTTCTTTCGATACGTTTTGGTGATGAATTAATGGATGTTCTACATCATAAAGACCGAGATTACTTTCACTCAAATCATTTTAAACATGAATTAATTATATTTGTTTTTTTCTTAATTGTGATCTTTGGCTACTATAAGTTTATTTCGAGCTTGGGAATCAATTTTTAAACTATGACCACCGGATTACAGCCGCTGAGTATTCATCGTCTCGTTCATCGTCTCGACTACTTGGTACGTGCCAGACTTTGGCTGCAAATCATTCTTGCCATGGTGATGGGTATAGGTGTTGGTCTTGCATTGTCGCCGATGGGAGGTGCGCTGATCGATGCACCGACCGCGAACGTAGTCGCAGGATGGCTTGCTCTACCAGGCAGGTTGTTTCTTTCATTAATTCAGATGGTGGTTGTTCCTTTGGTATTGACTTCTATTATCCTTGGGATTGCAGCAGGTGGAAATGCTGATTTTCTACGGCGAATTGGCGCACGCTTAGCTCCTTATTTCATCATCACGACTATTATTGCTGTCATTATTGGAGCATCTTTGGCTTTGTGGATTCAACCAGGGCAGTACGTTAAGCCAATGGCTTCAACTACATCGCATATGGTTGAAAAATTGCCACTTTCTGAGCCGATTCCACTTCCAGACCAGATTGTTGCTATTGTTCCGGATAACCCAATGAACGCAATTTTAAATTTAGCGATGTTTCAGATTGTTGTCTTTTCTATCCTTATTGCAATCGCGCTGGTTTCAATTAAACCAGAACGAGCTAAACCAATATTAGATCTGTGCGCAGCTTTGCAGGAAGTCTCAATGAAAGTAGTTAGCTGGGCCATGGTATTAGCCCCAGCTGCCGTATTTGGCCTATTGGCACAAATTAGTGTGCAAGCTGGATTAGACGCCTTGCTTGGAATGTCAGTCTATGTAGGTACGGTGGTCTTAGGTTTATTGCTGTTACTTATTTTTTATCTTCTGGTCTTGGCAATAGTAGCTCGCCGGAATCCATTGGTATTTTTGGGAGTAATTCGAAAAGTACAACTTTTGGCGTTCTCGACATCGAGTTCAGCCGCTGTTATGCCATTATCGATGAAAACAGCACAAGATGAGTTAGGAATCACTAAGTCAATTTCCCAATTAGTCATCCCTTTGGGTGCGACCATTAACATGGATGGCACTGCACTTTACCAAGTGATTGCAGCTGTGTTCCTTACTCAAGTCTATGGCATTGACCTTACGTTGGCACAGCTAGCGCTCTTGTCTGCTACCACGGTAGGTGCGTCAATCGGTGCGCCTAGTACACCAGGAGTCGGTATCGTCATTCTTGCGACTATTGTGCAAGGCCTTGGTGTGCCTTACGAGGGAATTGCACTGATTCTTGGCGTTGACCGTATACTAGATATGACGCGCACAGCAGTTAATGTATCTGGTGACCTTACTGCCTGCACGGTCATGAATAAGTGGTTGGTTGAAGATGCTAAAGTGTAAGCGGTTTAGAATCAATAAAGCTAATCAGAGAAAGAAGTTTTTACTATGCCTCTAGAAAATACAAATAAGTTCGCATTATTTAACCTTGGCTTTCGCCCGTTTTTTTTAGGTGCAAGTATCTTTGCTGTTATTTCAATGGTGTTATGGACGCTTGTCTATTTTTCAAAAGGGTTTATTAACATAGAGCATATCTCTGCAAGCCAGTGGCACGCACATGAAATGTTATATGGATATGGGATGGCAGTAGTCGCTGGGTTTTTGTTAACCGCTGTAAAAAACTGGACAAGCTTACCAACATTACATGGTAAGCCTCTCGCAATATTATTTTCGCTCTGGTGTATTGCACGAGTACTGTTTTTGTTTGGGACTACTTTTTTACCTTGGGCAGCTACAGTAGATTTATTATTTGGCTTTATGCTTATTGTTGTTATCACCGTACCAATTATTAAAGCAAAGCAATGGATGCAGCTTGCTGTTGTAGTTAAAGTGCTTTTATTATTTATTGGGAATCTAGTTTTTTATCTCGGTTATTTTGGTGTGCTTGCTAGCGGTATGTTATATGCCATAAACGGTGCAGTACTATTGTTCATTAGTCTTATTTTAATGATAGGACGTCGAATTATTCCATTTTTTATTGAGAAAGGTGTTGGCGTTAAAGTGCAATTAAAACAATACAAATGGTTAGACATCAGCATTCTATTTATTTTCTTGGCTTTATTCACAAACGTTATTTTTATTCAAGCACCTTGCCTCACTCCATGGCTGGCCCTGGCTTTGTTTGCCTTAAATGGGTTTCGTTTATGCAATTGGCACACTGTTGCCATCTGGCAAGTGCCGTTGTTATGGAGCTTATATTTATCTGCTTGGTTGATTAATTTCGGCTTTATGTTTTTTGGCTTACAAGCAGAAAGTAGCAATATGTCTATTTTAACCTTACATATATTCACTATTGGTGGTGTTGGCTTAGTCACACTGAGTATGATGTCACGGGTTGCGTTAGGCCATACAGGGCGTGATATTAGAAACCTTTCGCCTTGGATGAGACTTGCTTTTGTTAGTTTGATTATAAGCGTAATGTTTAGAGTATTAGTGCCAATGATCACAGCGCAATTTTATACAACATGGGTATTAATAGCAGCTATTTTTTGGATATTGAGCTTTGCTATTTATGTGGCTATTTACTTACCAATATTAATAAGGCCTAGAGAGGATGGCACTTTCGGTTGAACCAACTTTTTTGCTAGAACGTAACAATCAATTAGTAAAAAATAAGTTAAATTTTCCAACAAACTTAACACTTCTTCTCGGAATGAAAATTTTAATAAACAGGTTATCTAGTCTTAGGTAAGCTATTCCGAAGAACGTAGTTAATTACCAATAATTCTCACTTGAAATATGTCCAGGTGAAAATCTTTTGTGTTTCTTCAACCCACGGTCAATTAAAGTATTGGTTGTATCTTTTACCATTTGTGGGTTGCCACAGAGCATAACCTGACTATCTTCGGCGCTGATATTTAGTCCAACACGATCTTCCAATCTTCCATCAACAATGGACTGAGGTATGCGACCAATTAACGTGGAGTCTGTGATTTCACGACTAACAAACGGAATGTAAACAAATTGATGAGGATGTTCAGTAAGAAGTCGTGAAATTAAATCTTGATATGTAAGCTCAGCTAATGTTCTAGCGGCCCAGACTAATACTATTTTCTCATATCGTTGCCAAGGCTTAGACGTTGCGAGAATAGAAAGAAACGGGCCGATACCTGTTCCAGTAGCCATGAGCCAAAGGTTTTTTGCCAATGGGATTTCGTCAATAATCAAAAAGCCATGCGCCTTAGTAGCGATCAGAATTGAGTCGTTAATTTGTAGCTTCGCTAGATGAGGCGTTAATTTCCCATTGGGTACGTTGATATAGTAAAAACTTAATAAAGCTTGATTTGGGGGGTTTACTAAAGAGTAGGGGTGTCCAATAACTTGATCATTAATATTCAAGCCTATCTTAACGAATTGACCAGCTTCGAATGGCTCAATATCAGCATCAATATAAAGCGTATGTAGCGCATCGTTCCAATGTTTATGCTCAATAACTTTTCCACTATTCCAAATAGCCAATTGTTTATCCTTAGTTTTATATGTACTTTATTCCTCATCTTGATCAGGAGAGTGCGATTGCACATGAATATAAACTGATTCTGCAATAGCGCCAATAACTTCATTCGCTGCATTTTTAGTCTGATCACTATATTGTTTTTTGTTTTGAAGCTCGGCGTTGCTTTCTACTTCTAGCAAAAACCGAGTGTAAGACTCGCCACTACCTATGAATGTATCTGCTATGTATTGATTTTGATTCGATAACCTTTGGTTACTGAAGTTGACGACAAAAAGCTGACTGTTTACAGTTACATCAAAAGTAATATTAAATTTACTTTGGGCAAGGCTTTCTTTGTCATTAGGGTAATCATAGTCCATATCTGTAATCGTTACTTCAGTGCCAATAATACTAACAAGTCGTCCGTTTTTTTTCAAAATTCTTTCCTAGTACTTTCGTTTATAAAATAGCTGTTAATTAATGCTATTCTAGTTTTAAGATAAGTGAAGTTTAACGTATAAATTTTTTTCTTGGGTTGAAAGAAGCTGCAATCATTAATGCAGTAACAAATACTTTAATAATTTTTCTCGTTTTAAGTAATCTTTATTCTAATTACTGTTCTTTAGCCATTGCTAGAAACTCAGAACGTAACGTTTGGTTAGATGAAAGTTCTCCAAGCATGGTTGATGTTACGGTTTCCTCACCTTGCGTACGAATGCCACGGCTCTCCATACACAAATGCCGACATTGAATGATCACACCCACAGCTTTTGGTTTAAGGTGGGTCATAAGAGCCTTAGCAATTTGAACAGTTAATCTTTCTTGCCCTTGTAGTCGTTTGGCGAAGCAATCGACCAAACGTGTAAGTTTTGATAAACCCACTATTTTACCGTCAGGAACATAGCCAATGGTTGCTTTACCAAAGAAGGGTGCTAGGTGATGTTCGCAATGGCTATAAACGGGAATGCTACGTATGATGACTAATTCATTGTAATCTTCTGCACCATCTTCAAATACTTTTAGTAGTTCAGCCGGGTTTTGGGTATAACCGGAAGTCCAATGCTTCCATGCTTTTGAAATGCGAGAGGGTGTTTCTATCAACCCAGCTCTGTCTGGATCTTCTCCCAAACTGATAATAAATCTACGCCAATCATGCTCGTTAAAGGGCTGCTCTGACAAATCTAATTCTTCTTTTAGTATTTCTTCTGTTGCGAGATTCTTATCCATATAATTTGTTAACCTTTATTACCCTAAGTCTTGTGATATTAAAATTATTTGTTCTAAGTTCATCTTTATCTGTGATGATAGCTACTTATTCTTTTTACTTTTTGATATTATTATAATAGTTGACTTAATTAGTCAACTAATATGATACAACTAGACTAAATAAGTTCATATAATGATTAGGAAGTTTGAGATTTAGTACGGAAAATTAAATCTTCTTAACTTGAAATGCAATTTTGGTTTACTTGTTGTTGAAATTTTTTGTGCGGTGGATTCAATAATTGAAATGACTGAAAACTCCTATATTTTAAAACCTAAACTGCGCCTATATGAAATACTTTCTAGTAAAATAAAAAGTCTTCATATCTTTGTGAACAATTTAAGCTATTCTTAACTAATGAGGATTAGAGTGCTCTCATGTTGTCAAATTTGGCAAAATACTTTTTAGCATGAGCGAGTAGCTGGCGATCAGAAGGGTGATCAACTGTTTCTATACCAACAATCTTTTCTGATATTTTAGAGTCGTGACTATGAGCATGCTTAAATAGCTCTAGTTTTGCTGAGCCTGGACCAACAATTAAAATTTCGTTCACTCCTGTGACTGCTTGAGTCACTTGGTGTAAGTAGTTTTGATCTGTGTTGCTATGGCCGCTTCCTATAACTCCAGCTTTTTGATGCACTTTTTTATGCTTAGATTTGGTTTTGATAATTTCACTCTCGCTTGCATCAGCATTAAATTGAATAACGTGTGCTTCTTTATGATCAATCCATACAATTGCGTGACTTAAAGACATAACTCTCTCCTAGAATAGAAGTTATAGTTTCGCACGCCTTTCAAAAAACCTAATTGACCCTTGTCAAGTTAAAGACATATAAAAGCTCATCTTCAACATGAACTTCTTGATTAAGCCTGCCATACACCAAACCCAGCACATCTCAAGTCAATGCCGACCTCTATTTCCCTGTCGCAGGCTTCTTCATAGCTCATTGGGTTAAATCCTTCATAAAGATCTGGTAACAAATGTAATCCATATTGCTTTACATAGCGATTAGATTGAATGCCAGCTTTATGTTTATCAAATCGTACATCTGGGTTTAATCCAGTTATGCCGACATAAACACACGGTTTCCCTGTGACATAGTCTGGGTTGCACTTCTTAAACTTAGCTTCATAAAGGACGTCATTGGATAAGGCGACAACATAAACATAATGATGTTTGTGTTGTTTCATGATTGGCCAGGCAATCTTTTTAAAAAAGGCTTGAGAATTCATTATTGAATACGTCTTAATTAAAACTCTAGAAAGAATAAGCCTTACATCTCTGTAAGGCTTATAAAGTTTGTTTAATAATCTGATCTAAAATCAGGAACATACGAATAAATGACAGCATTCACGGTATATATCGGCCCTGAAAGTATAAGATTTAAAAGCACTTTTTGTATGTAATTTTTTTAGCAATACTAAATTTGAGCTAATTTTACATGGGCTAGTAATTATTTGCCTAAAGCATCCATTGCTTTTTTTGTATCAACAGAATCTTTAGCTTTTTCTTTGTCGACTGCTTCTAATCCTTTTGTGTAATCGCCACTTGTCACAGCGCTCATAGCTTTTTCTTTGTCGACAGCTTCGCTTGCTTTAGTTTTATCGACAGAGTCGGCTAACTCCCCATAATCTACTGCCATAGCTGGTGTGAAAATTGCAAATAAACCTAAAAACAAAACTGTTCTCATTGTGATAACCCTTGCGAATGTTAGATTGGTAATAATAAATAATATACGTTCAGTTGTAAAGATATTGCTCTTTTAGCACTGCTAATAAAGCGACGATAGGCATTAGATATTGATTATATTGAGTCGCACTAGGTATTAAATTTTCTTTTTTTCTAGGTGAAGTAGTTGTTTTGAAAATTTAAAGCTAATTTGGTACGAATTTTGTTCACCTATAATTAATCTTTACTTAAAGTATTATTATGGCGTGTTTGAAATCACGGGATGATAATGAGTCTTTCAGGGCCTCGACCGATGGCACTTATAAATATCATCGGCCCTGGCTTTTACTGTCTCTCCCTTAGGTAATGTTGACAAATCATAGAAAAGCCCCGTTCCGCTAGGCTTAATTACAAATGAATATTCGTCCCAGTCCCATTGGTGCTGTTCTCCTTTGCGCTGGTAATCTGTATATTCGCCTGAATTACTTCTGTCATAGAGAATAAAGCCTGCACCCACTAAATTAGGGCTAGTAAATGCCCCAATTTCAACAAATGCGTCAAAATCTTCTCCAAAATCATTGCAACTCCATGATATAAATTTGTCCGAACTTGTTTCGGTATATGTTTCTCCACCTAATACAATCGATCTGGGCCCTAGCGGGACAGTTTCACATGAGGAAACAAATAAAGTCATCAATAATGTGACAACCGCTACTTTAAATTTTGTCATAACTAGGCTCGTTCTTCTGATGATAAAACGTTTAAATTAAGAGGAAGGGGAGGGGGCATCCTGCTTTCATGATAGTTTAGGCAATGCTTAACCAAACTATAATAAATTGTTAAAGCGGATGCAACACATTCATAAGCTATAAAAAGCAGTGCTAACATAAAGTTTTTTATCAAAAGGCAAGGTTTACTAAATTTACAGATCATCAATAGATAAGGATAAGCCTTTAAGATGAGACAATGGATGAGAATAGATGATGCCATCTCCTTCGCCAACAATATCGAGCTCCAGCATGATTCTTTGAATCATTTTGTCAACTCGCTTGCTTGAGATGATGAACATCAAATTTACATCTGTATTGTCGCTGTGTAGTCTGCTGTAGAAGTTTGACATCTCTTTTAAGCCCATTCCATGAGCTTCCATAATAGTAACGCCTGTTGCCCCTGCTTTTTTTGCAGCCAGTAAGGCTTTTCCCTCTTTTTCCTTTGGAACAATAACGTGAACGGCTGAAAAAAGGGCTTTAAAAGAATGCCTTTTATCTGTTTCATGAATATTTACCGTAGCAAGTTTCATATTGCTCGCATCGGCCAATGCATAACGAAGTTCGCCCAGCTTTATATCTAACAGCTCACTTTTGCCTTTGATACCTATCTTATCAACAAAAATTCCATAGACCATAACGGTAATGATCGGAAATAAAGAAGCGAAAGCAATAAGCCCAAAACCATCTACAAGAGGGTCTCTGCCAGCAATATTTGTTGCAAGCCCCAAACCTAGTGCTGCAACAAGGGGTACCGTGACTGTTGATGTTGTGACTCCGCCGCTGTCATAGGCAATAGGAATGATATATTTCGGAGACATAAATGTTAGAAATATAACAAACATATACCCAATAATAATGTAATAAACAATCTCTCCTCCATTGACAATACGGTATGCACCAAGAGCTATTCCGATGGCTACTCCGGTCGCAACAAATAGGCGTAGAGAAAAATCGTTAACTCGCTCATCACTTATGTCTTTTGCTTTTTTTGCAATCGCAATCAACGAGGGTTCTGCCATTGTGGTTGAAAACCCAATGGCAAGGGAGAACATATAAATCATGACATTATTGTTTTCTTGCGTTAGCTGATATGCCATAGTTTCACCTAACGTGAACAAGCCCATTTCCAAGCCCAAAACAAAGGCATAAAGCCCAACTATAACCAGTCCAAAACCTAAAAGTACTTCTTTTAAATTATTTACTTTCTTTTTAAGCACAACGTATTGGAAAAAGAAAATAACCGCTAATATGGGTAGTACATCAAAGAAAATATTTACAATACCCTTAAGTATTCCTGCAAGGTTAAAGACAAATCCTGTAGATGTTGCAGTACCAAGTTGTTGTGTAATAGGTGCAACCATTTCCACAACATCTGCAAATTCATAAACATAGATACCATAGAACTGAACAAAAATCATTGGAGTTAATGATGCGAATGCAATCAAACCAAAACCATCAAGTATAGGGTTTCTTCCTTCAATTGTAGAGGCTAATCCAATACCCAGAGCAGCAACCAGTGGCACTGTGATAGTTGAAGTTGTCACACCGCCCAAATCATAAGCAAGACCAACGATTTCTGAGGGTGCAAATGCCGTTGCAGCAACAACTAAAATATAACCAGTAATGATATAGTAATGAATTGGATGACCTTTGATAATTCTCCACACACCAAGCACTATGCCAGAGCCGACAGAAAGCGCTACCACCATTCGTAGGGTAAAAGAGTCAATACGTCCGTTACTAACAAACGAGGCTTGATCTGAAATGACCAGAAGAGCAGGTTCAGCAACAGTTGTGCCAAAACCTATCATGAAAGTGAATACAATAATCCACCCTGTTGATCCTTTATTAGCAAAGTCTTTTGCCAAACCTTCACCTACTGGGAAAACGCCAACTTCTAACCCAAGCAAAAAAATAGCTAAACCTATTCCCACGATAAATAAGCCAATGGCAGTATCTTGCCAACCATCAGGGACACTTTGGATAATTGCTAACTGAAAAAACAAGATCACCAGAATAATAGGCAATAGGTCTCTAAAAGACTCTTTTAATAGTTTTAAAAATGAAGAGATGTTTAACACGGAATGACCTAAATTATATTCCCTGTATTGTAACTGAAACTGTCTGATAATCACCGCTAAATGAGTCAAGCAATGCTTTCAAAGCCTATCGGAGTCTGTGAGTTTAGCGTGAAATGTAAACGCCAAGCATTAGCGTACACGGCTTTCTATAACAGAGTGTCAGTATTGACTGATTGACTATTTGTAGGTTTAGCTATGAAAGCTAGCAAGAACATATTTCTGCCCGACGAATGAGTTGCTATTGCTGGGTGTGAAGGCGTGAACGCTGCACGATGAAAACGGTTAGCAACGGCGCCAGCAGTCCGATTAATATGACCGTGATGAATAGCCAGCCCAACTCGCTATAGTCTGCAGCGGTCTTGATGACGTCCTCGACGCGATCGCGAACCTCACGTGTCACAGTATAAGTTTCATTCAGGTAACGGGTTCCTAGGCTGGAAGCCGATAGCGCTAGGTTGGTAAATGACGCCATCACCGCGAAAAATGTAGCTTTCAAATGCGGTGGCGCATTCTTCGCAATCCATGCTAGCATCGGAATCATCGCGATCTGACCCAGCGGTGACTCCATCATGGTATCGATGATTGCAATAAAATGTGCATCGACAACACCACCGGTGCGCGCTGCGGTCCAATCTTGCAGGCCGTAGTAAAGTCCGATGTTCGGTAACGCTAGAATAGCCGCGGCGATCGTCAGGATTACCATCACAAATGCGATTGAACGTTTCGCCATCATTGGCCGCAGCACGACCATTCCGACCAGAGTCAGCAGGGAAGCAATCAGCGACAGTACCGACAGAAACTGCTGGTCGAATCCGAGCACGTCGATTTCAAACCAGGCAGCGCCGGGGCCGGGTAGCGGGGTGGCGCGAAAGACGAAAATGATGACCGCGGTGCCGATCAGCATGTTGCGCTTTTCCGGTTCGAGTTCGAGCATCAGCCGATACATCAGGAACAGGATGATCGACATCGAGCCGATGAAAATAATTTCCTGCGCCAGCGGCACCTGGCTGATCCCCATGGTCAGCGTAAAAATGGCAAACACCAGGCTGCCGCCTAGAATCCACCAGTTGGGGTGGGTTTCACCGGCGGGCGCGAATAACAGTTTGTCGATGGCCGCGTGATCCTGGCCCTGCTCGCGCATGCGCTGCGCGCGTCGTCTAAGGATCACCCCGCCCAGAATAACGCCGGATATCGATAGTACCGGGATTGTCAGCGCCAGCAGGTAGATATCGGCGTAGATCGCGACCTTTATTTCCTCGGACATGTTTTCGACGCCGCCGAACATCGTGATATTTAGCGCGGCAACCGCAGCCAGTCCACCGATGATGGCGAAGCGCCCCAGGGTCTGCATGGTCGTATGCATGACCTTGATTTCGTCATCCGGATAAGGATCGCCATGTTCGTTGATGGTGGGCACCGCCTCGACCGTCATCGCGTCCGCAACCACGTCCTGTACCACGTAACCGGTTGGCGCCAGCAGCGTCGCGATGACGAACCATATTTCGACTCCCATGATTTCGGCCATCGCCTGCGTATGCGCGATAATGCCGTACATGATCAGGATGCTCAGCGTAATCAGACCGGCGCCTATATAAACCAGCAGTGCTTTGCGGCGCCAGATCAGATCGACCAGGTGACCCAGCGGCATTTTCAGCGTCCACGGGATCCCCGCCCAGAATGCCAGGCCGGCGAGAAAGGCGGCGGAAAGGTCCAGATAATCCTTGATGAAAAAGGTACCGACGATCGCGGTCAATCCCTGTACGCCCGCAGCCATGTAAATCATTAGTGGCGGCAGATATGACCAGCGGAATTGGCGTCCGAGATCGAGAAAAGTATCGTCGATCCAGCGCCAAAATGAATTGTTGTTCATGATCTCTCGCTTTGAGAATATGTACATCTGTGCCACAGATGGTCGTTGTTTTAACACAGGCTATAAATAAATCATAAGGAATAATAAACCATTAATTGATAATTAATAACACTTGACCACCTTATTCTTTGGTTTATTTACTTCCATAGCATTTAAGCTGATTAGCTTACATAAGCTAGTTAAGTGTTAGAAATGAAAAAACCCCAAATTGCTGTGAGGCTTTTAAACTTGGTCCATCACTTCAGACAAAAAAGAGAGCTGGTTAGGGAAATTAACTTTTAATAATGACATACCTATGCCCATCATGTTGATTGAGTAATAATGACTTGTTTAAAAAGATTGAATAATAATTTAGATAAGATTTGAGTAATTAATTCCAACTATCATCAAACTTTTGCTAGTGTGTAAGCGTCTTCAAGTTTGTAAATAGTATTTTATTAAATTCTAAGCCTCGACCTCGCCCATTAAGCCTTGTTAAAACGAAACAATTCTGTCATGTTAGATTTGATAATTCTAACTTGTAGAATTTTTTTAAAATATTAAAGGTAAAGCTTATTTTTTTGTTAATGAAATATAAACCGTTTAAAAATAGTTATATTTTACTGGCTAGTCTGATAAGCATAACCTCTCAAAGTTATGCAATGGAATTAGAGCCACTAAGATGGAGCCATCTTCCTATTGGGACAAATTTTGCCGGTGGGGGTTATGCATACACTGAGGCTGACATATTTGTTGATCCTGTCACATTGCTAGAAGATGTTGACATGGAATTAAACACCTGGGCTGCAAAGTATATTCGTACTTTTAGTTTGTTTGATAAGTCTGCTCGAATTGGTCTTAGCCAGTCTTATCAAGAAGGAACCTGGAAAGGATTAGTGGATGGAAAGCCAGCTTCTGTTTCCCGAAAGGGCTTGTCTGATACTTTTGTTCGTTTCGCGGTTAACTTATATGGCTCTCCGGCATTAAGTGGTAAAGATTATGTTGAGTATCGTTCTAAAGCAGATGTAGAAACTATTGTTGGAATGGCGTTAGCAATTCGTTTACCAACAGGTGATTACATGGATGATAAGCTAATCAACCTAGGCCAGAACCGTTTTGTTCTACGCCCCCAGATAGGTGTTACTCATAAACGTGGAAAATGGTTGGCAGAATTAACAAGTGAAGTGGCATTTCACACGGAAAATGATGAGTTTTTCAATGGCAATACAAGGGATCAAAAACCACTGTATATTATGCATGGACATCTTATTCATACCTTTAAGCCTGGGGTGTGGGCAGGCCTGAGTGTTGGATATGACTACGGTGGTGAAAGCAGCCTTAATGGTGTTGATAGCGATGATAAAAAGCAAAATATTGGCTGGGCAGTTAGTTTTACATATCCTATAGAACGTTACTCATTAAAAGTCGCATATGTCTCTACAAGGACTCAAGAGGATGTGGGATTTGATTCTGATACTTTAATAGGAAGTTTATCTTTTTTTTGGCAATGAAGCCTGGTTTTTATAGTTATTCACCTAACTGGTAATATCTGATTTTGAGCAAGCAACACATGAGTTTGGATATTGTTTATAAATTTAATTGAGCTAAGGATTGATTAATATTAATAGTAATTTCTTCAATACCTTAATCATATAGCGATAAAAAATTATACTTTATTACACCAATTTATAGATTGGCAATACAGTGCATATAAATATAAAATTAAAGAACATTAGTTAAATAAACCTCTGCCCAGAGTTAACAGAGAACGGACCGAGTGGGTTATTAAAAAAATTCATAGCAACAG
>CAZJUK010000049.1:0-13297 GCA_964549145.1 uncultured Methylophilaceae bacterium | reverse complement strand
TCGACTAAAACAATGCACCAAATTCTTAATGTTGTAACGCTTAACGACCACCCCAAAGTCATTAATATTAGTTAATACAACGGTACATGTATTACCATCTTTTAAGCGTTTTTGATTAGCAATGATTTCATCTAATTCTTGAGTATCATGTGGGATATTCAGACACTTAAACGCACTAGAGATAGCCACAAATTGTTTGCGGTTACGCGTCACATCAACATCGGTACACTGGCGAAACGCCTTCTTATCAGCATACTGGTTCGCTGCCTGTGTACGATGTGTGTTGATAACTTGATTTATAGCCTGAATATTTAGCTCAATACCAACAACTCTACTAACTCTATAAATATCAATTAATTGGCTAAGCCAAGCCGTTAGGTCAATAACATCTAGCTTAGATAACAACACGCATAAATTTGATATCGCTTGTTTAGTCGATAGCGAAGGGAATTGGCGAATCCCATCACCATCCAAGGTGTATATCTGATCATCTTGTAGCAAAAAGTTTTTTAAATACATGTCTGTTTGTAAAAGATTCGCATTATGATGCTTAGCAATAACTCGCATTAAATTTTTTGCTAAGTCTAATTGCGACTTTTTGTTTAATGTTGGCCAAACTTCCTCCAGGGTACCCCCTGGCTCAATCGCCTGATATATCAGTATGTATGGTCGCTTTTCGGTTTGTTTATGGAGTAATGAAGACGTAGCAATACCAGCTTCTGATAAGTAAGAAATACCTACCGCGTCTCTCTCCGTATGCCGTTTAGCATCGATACCAATATAAAATTTAGCGTAAACCTGCCTTTGCCCCCACTGCGCTTTACAGACCAAACGTTTATTAGGCAATACTCTAACAATTTTCTCAATGGTTAAACTGTCAGGCTTAGTATGCGCTGTAGATTGCACAGCTAAAGATCGTTTATTTAGCCCGAACTGTTTTAATAAGTCATGTTCTTGTTTTATCAAGATAAGCTACCTCGAAGCGCGTCTAATGATTTGACGGCACAATACTTTTAACCATGGTGTTAATTGTGGTTTTTGAAAGTATTGGAGAAAGAAATATAAGCGATCACTTTGGCTCCAATATTCTGTATGTCTTAATAGCGCAGACAAATCAAAATAGGCCGCATAATTAATTGAGCGTTTAAATCGTGATTTTTCTAAATCAATGAATGCGATTTTAGGCTGAGAAATCGCATTTTTAACAAAGATATGTTTTGGATAAAATGCCCGATGCACAAGGTGTGCTTGATGAAAGTGCCTAGAAGCTTTCGCAACTTCTGCCAATAATTGCCGTTTTTGTTTTTTCGTGATGTCATCTCGTTCAAACATCTGTTGTGTCACCACGTCGAATGACTCATAACCCATTAAAGTTTTTGTGATTAATATAGCGCGATTGCTGTTTTCAGTAGACTTTTCACCGTAAAAAACAACCTTGGGCGCTCCTAGCTTTTTCTGTTCTAAATACTTTAGACGTTTAAACTCTCTACGAAAAGTAGGCTCACCTGAGAATGGGTGAAGTAGTGTTCGGCGACCATGGTTTTTTTGTTTTTTAACAAAAATGCTTAAAAAATCTTTATTTTTTTCAAGCACTTCAGATTGTGTGCCAAGATCCAATTTCCCAACGCCACTCCATCCACCACGTCTATGGTTAGGCGTTTCAAACCATTCAATCATATAGTGCCATATATGATCAAAATCATTTAGCTGATACTTTTTGAATATTTTTTTATAATGTTTTGATTGAAACATACTTAAAATTGAACAAACTTTTCAATTATCAATTATATATTAGTCAACCCAACTTGCGTTTACTATTATAATATTTGCCAATGCTCTCATTGATTTTTAAACCTCTATCACTGCTCTCACTCGACACTATCCATAAACTAGGCTCAGGGTTAGGTTGGGTTTTATTTCATGTAATGAGTAAAGCAAGGCAAGAAACCAAGAAGAATATACAGCAATCCGGTTTGTTTGAAGATGAAATCGCAACGGCTGTCAAACAGAGCTTTAATTTCCTAGGTCAATCAATATTAGAAACACCTTATATCTGGCATTGTGATAATACTAAAATCAAAAGCTTCATTAAAGAGCGCCATGGTTGGGCAGCCATAAACGCTGGCTTAAATCAGAAAAAAGGAATCATCTTTATTACACCACATATGGGCTGTATTGAAATTGCTCCACTTTACTATGCGTTGCATCACCCCATCAGTGTGCTTTATCGTCAATCCAAAATTAAATGGCTAGAATCGCTGATTAGACTAGGACGAGGCCGTAATAATATTAAGCTGGCGCCAGCCAATATAAAGGGCGTTAAAACATTAATGCAGGCACTAAAACGTGGCGAGTCGGTGGGCATATTACCAGACCAAATGCCTAAAGCAGGTGAAGGTGAATGGGCTGATTTTTTTGGCAAGCCCGCTTATACTATGACATTGGCAAGCAAACTTGCAATCAAAACAGGCGCAATGGTTATTATGCTATTTACTGAGCGCTTAAGTAATGGGGAAGGCTTTGCTATACACCTTACTAAATTAGATGCAGAAGCCATAAAGACGCCAGAACTACTTAACAAAGCCATTGAATTGCAAATCAAAAGCAAACCTATTCAGTACCTTTGGAGTTATCGCCGATTTAAAACTAGCCGAAAAATAAAACCCCCACCACGCTAGTAATGTATATAAAAAGCCGATATCACTATCGGTTTTTTATATGACTACAAACTATTACGATGCTGCTGGCGCTGGTTCCGCCACATAAATCTCTACTCTACGATTCTTCGCTCTATTTGCAGACGTGTCATTTACAGCTATCGGCTCTCTTGCACCACGGCCATCAGTTGCAAATCTATTAGAGGCGACTCCTCTCGTCACCAAGTAATCACGCACGCTATTAGCACGTTTTAAAGATAATGGATTATTAACAGCATCATTACCCGAACTATCTGTATGTCCGATAACCGTAATATTCGTCAATGTGTTGTTGGTCAAGCTTGTTGCAAAAGAGTCTAAAACCGCTCTAAAGTTAGATTCAATACTAGCTTTTCCTACAGCAAAAGAAACATCACTCGGGATGTCTAGTTTCAATCGATTATCTTCGGTTTGGGTAACTGCAACACCTGTACCAAAGGTTGCTTGCTCCATATCTTTTTTCTGAGCCTCCATACGCTTAGACCATACATTACCAGCAACCGCACCGGCAGCAGCGCCAACAACAGCGCCAATTGCCGTGCCTTTACTTCCGCCAGCAACTGTACCAATAACAGCACCTGCGCCCGCACCAATTGCAGCACCTGTAGCTGTTCCTTTTTGGGTTTCTGTCATGCTTTCACAGCCACTCAACACAAAGAATGAAATCAAAGAACCTATCATTAGTTTTTTACGCAAAATTTTCCCTTTTAATACCTGAAGTTAACAAAGCTTTTTACTTAAACACATATTTTATTATGTTAGAGCCTACTTAACGTAATTTAACACGCTTAGGTTGACACTCAAGTTTAGTAGATACTCATATTTTTAATTGATTTTAGCGCGTTCAGCTGTGAGTTTTTCTTGAAATTTTCTACTATTAAACTTTTTGTAAAGCTTATTAGCACGTGCTTGAACATTATCCCAAAAACTATCTGGTTGCGATAAGTAATATTGTTTAAATAGATTGAAATCATCATCTTCCAAACCACAATCCATTGCAGAAAAATATAAAGCTGCCATATCTTTCATTACTGTCTTACCGTTCAATGGCTGGCACTGCAACACACGATGTAGATCAATTAAATGTAGTGCAACCTCACCTTGTGTTAGCTGAGATTTTTTTAATACAAAGTGGCACAAATAAAAATCTCGATGACATAAACCAGCGCCATGAAATTTCGCAGACAATTCCGCCATAGATTTAATTAAGCTGTGCTTAAAGACATCCTCTGGTTTTGATTGTTTCCAATCTACACATAAATCTTCTAATGAGCAAATCTCACCTAAATCTTCTGTGATGACAAAAGACTGTGTTGTTGCAGGATTCATACCGTATTGTCCGTAGGCAACTAATGGGGTTGTAAGAATTGATAACGCATCCAACTTTTGAATGGCGGCAACTTCAGTCATCGCGCTTAAAATTGGTTTTTTGAATGAAAGTAAGTTTTTAAAAATTTCACGCCAACCTACGCCAAAATGTTGTTTAATAAAGTAAGATTTTTCACCTAGCTTTAATTGTAAAGTTTTTCGCCCAGGCACATCTCTAAAAGCTTTGCCTGTTAAGTTCATCATCGCATCAAACTGGCTAGCGGCATCTAAATCTTCTATAGCCATATGCTGCTTAATTTGATCTGGCAGAAATAAAATTGTCTGATTCATATCAAATAGCTCATGCGACTTGTTTTTTTGCGTTTGCCAAATCAATCAAAATATTTGCTTCAGCACTGCCATCGTTAGCTTGCATAATAGCTTTGGTATATAACAAACCATTTACTGACCAATCAACTTTTTTATCTGACTTTCGCATCTTTAACCATTGTTGGTTAAATTGACTCTGCTGATAAGGTAAGGGGCAAACCAATCCTGCATCGGCTTCTTTAACATGTTGCGCGTAACCACAGCTTTCTGTTACTAACATTGGTGCGCCGCTGACCATACCCTCTAATATAACCAAGCCAGTATTTTCTCTATAAGCAGGATGCACGCAAACATCAGCTCCTTGCATAAGCTTGGGCGTATCGGAACGACCTTTGGAGATCACCACATGATTCAACAACCCTAATTTTTTAGCCATTATCATGAAATGGTTAGGATTGTCTTGCCCAACTGCAATCAATTTAGTGTTGTCCAACAACTCCTTAGGCAAAGCTGCTAAGGCTAAAATAGCGCGATCCAACCCCTTCATGGCAAAGCCTGATCCGGTGAGCATATAAACAAAATCATCAGAGTCAAAAGAAAACTCATCTCTTAAATAACGTCGCATCGTTGGTTTATCCTCCAACGCAAAACGTTCTGACGATAGATAGGGAGGAATGTAATGGAAGCGCTCCGCCTGTGTGCCATACCAGTATTGAAAGTTCGCCTTTTCAGTCAATGACACAGCAAGTATTTGGGTTGATTTATTTGCAGCAAAAATCGCTTTTTCGTTGGCTGCAAACCATCGATACCTTGGATTCATGCGATATAAAAAACGATTCTGATTTTTAGCACGCTCTACAAAGCATGGGTCAGCCGCAAAATGCGCATCTAAGCCTGGCATACGGTTATAGCCAAAAACTAAGTCAAAACGTCCGTTTTCAATGCGCTCGCTTACCACATTAATAAATTTTTGATATTTTTGAAAATTAAACCAAGCTTTTTGTGGCAACACATTTACCCCAATACTTTTGGGCACATCGCCTTGCCAAGTTAAGGTAAATACTTCAACTGTATGTCCACGCTTTATCAATTCATTTGCTGTGCGTAACATATCACGCTGCATACCTCCAAAAGGGAAGTATTTAAAGATAATGAATGCAAATTTCAAAATATGTTTTATGTACTTGTTGCCAAGAAAACCCTAATTGTATGCGAAAATAGCGCCCATGAATCGGATTCTAATTGTTAAAACATCATCTCTTGGTGATGTAATTCATAATTTACCTGTGATTAATGACATAAAAGCACATTATCCACACGTCAGTATTGATTGGATAGTGGAAGAAAGCTTTGCTGATATTCCTCGCCTACACAATGGCGTAAATAAAATATTTGTCGTTGCCATTCGCCGCTGGCGCAAAAAATTATTCAGTAAAAAAACTTGGCAAGAAATGTCTGAATTCAAACATTCCATTGCATCGCAACTGCCTTACGACCTAATTCTCGACACACAGGGTTTAATCAAAAGCGCCTTAATAGCTTCTTTTGCCATCGGCAATAAACATGGCATGGATAAACAATCGGCACGTGAACCGCTTGCAAGTTATTTTTATAAAAAAAAATACCATGTGCCTCGCGCACAACATGCAGTAAAACGGAATCGCGCATTGGCAGCCATGGCTTGCGGCTACACAATACCTAATGATGCGCCTGACTATGGCATTAAAAAGCATGGTATTGCTAATAGTGTAGACGAAAGCAGTGTGGATTTGGGTTTAAAAAAACCATACATAGTAGGGCTACATGGCACTAGTCGTGATAGTAAGTTATGGCCGATTGATCATTGGGTTACATTAGGTAAAACGTTAGCGCAACAAAATTTAACCTTAGCCTTACCTTGGGCTTCAAGCGCCGAGTATCAACGTGCGCTACAGATTGCTGATTCACTTGCTAACGTAATGGTATTGCCAAAACAAACCATCGCACAACTAGCACAAATAATCTCGCAAGCTGCCGCAACAATTGGTGTTGACACCGGCTTATCGCATCTTGCCACAGCTCTTAACATTCCTACCATTGCTATTTATACAGATACAAACCCTGAACTTACAGGAGTTTATCCAGGCCGTTATGCACCTGCTAAGAATATAGGCGGCATCGCGCAAATACCTTCATCAAAAGAAGTACTAGCAGCGTTAATGCGAATCTATTCATATTAAGTGAACATCTTTATATATAAATAAAGCCTTGAAATCAAAACTGATAACCCCACCTTGCTAGTATTGAAATGATTGGCAATGCATTAATGGGAGCTTATATGACAAAAAAAGACACGCAGCAAGAAGGTACTGAGAACGAAGATCAAAAATTAAGTGCTGATGATGTGATTAGCGATGGGGAAAATCTTGAAACAGAATTATCGCCTGAAGCTAAAGTTACTGAACTAGAGATAGCACTTAATGAAGCTAAAGCGCAAGTATTGTATATTAAAGCAGAAGGTGAAAATATTCGCCGCCGTGCGTCTGATGATATAGATAAAGCGCGTAAGTTTGCTTTAGAAAAATTCAGTAATGAATTACTTTCAGTCAAAGACAGCTTAGATGCCGCATTAGCAGTTGAAAATGCAACGCTAGATAGTTATAAAGATGGCGTAGAGCTCACAGCAAAACAATTCCTCACCGTATTTGAGAAGTTTGATATTGCTGAAATCAACCCTGAGAATGAAACATTTGACCCAAACAAGCATCAGGCGATTGGCACAGTGGATTCTGAATTGGCGCCTAATACTGTGGTCAGCGTACTACAAAAAGGTTACACATTGAATCAACGTGTATTACGGCCCGCATTAGTGATGGTTTCAAAAGCGGCATAAACCCTTTCTGAATAAAGGTCTTGAAATCCACAATAACAACCCAATTATTAAATCATCGGATATTTAATTAACTGAATTGTAAGGAATTAGAAAAAATGGCAAAAATTATTGGTATTGACTTAGGAACAACGAACTCATGCGTCTCTGTAATGGAGGGTGGTAAACCACGCGTAATTGAAAATGCAGAAGGCGGCCGTACTACACCGTCTATTATCGCTTATCAGGATGATGGTGAAATTTTAGTGGGCGCACCTGCTAAACGCCAAGCGGTAACTAATCCAAAAAACACAATCTATGCAGCTAAACGCTTAATTGGTCGTCGCTTTGACGAAAAAGCGGTTCAAAAAGATATTAAGCTCATGCCCTACAGTATTGTAAAAGCTGACAATGGCGATGCATGGGTTGAAGTGAATGGTGAAAAAATAGCACCACCACAAATATCTGCTGAAGTATTACGCAAAATGAAAAAAACTGCTGAAGATTATCTCGGTGAAGAAGTAACAGAAGCAGTTATTACCGTGCCTGCTTACTTTAACGATAGTCAACGTCAAGCAACTAAAGATGCTGGTCGTATTGCTGGTTTAGAAGTAAAACGTATTATTAATGAGCCAACGGCGGCGGCACTTGCTTTCGGTTTAGATAAACAAGAAGGGGATCGCAAGATTGCGGTATACGACTTAGGTGGTGGTACATTTGATGTATCAATCATTGAGATTTCCACCATTGATGGCGAACACCAATTTGAAGTGCTTTCTACTAACGGTGATACATTCTTAGGTGGTGAAGACTTTGATAATCGCTTAATCGATTATCTAGCTGATGAGTTCAAAAAAGACAATAACGGCTTAGATCTACGTAAAGATTTATTAGCCAAGCAACGTTTAAAAGAAGCTGCTGAAAAAGCAAAAATTGAACTTTCATCAAGCACACAAACAGAAGTGAACTTACCTTACGTCACAGCTGATGCAACAGGCCCTAAACATTTGGTCGTGAAAATTACTCGCGCTAAATTTGAGAGCATGGTTGAAGATTTAATCGAGCGCACAATGGCTCCTTGCGTCACCGCAATGAAAGATGCTGGCGTTACTGGCTCAGATATTACTGATGTGATTATTGTTGGTGGTCAAAGCCGTATGCCCAAAGTTCAAGAAAAAGTACAAGAAATTTTCGGTCAAGAACCACGTAAAGATGTGAATCCAGATGAAGCTGTTTCAGTTGGTGCTGCAATTCAAGGTGGCGTACTCCAAGGTGATGTGAAAGACGTATTGTTATTAGATGTAACACCACTTTCACTTGGTATTGAAACACTTGGTGGCGTGATGACTAAGTTGATTAAAAAGAATACAACCATACCTACTAAAGCTTCACAAGTATTCTCTACTGCTGATGACAACCAAAATGCAGTAACGATTCAAGTGATGCAAGGTGAACGTGAAATGGCCACTGGTAATAAATCGCTTGGTCAGTTCAACTTAACTGATATTCCACCAGCACCACGTGGGCAGCCACAAATTGAAGTGACTTTTGATATTGATGCAAATGGTATTTTGCATGTTTCAGCAAAAGACAAAGCAACTGGTAAAGAAAATAAGATTACTATTAAAGCAAGTTCTGGTTTATCTGAAGAAGAAATTCAACAGATGGAAGAAGACGCTGCTAAGTATGCTGACGAAGATAAAGCACTTCGCGAACTAGTCGAGGCACGTAACAATGCTGATGGCATGGTGCATAGTGTGAAAAAATCTCTTGAAGAACATGGCGAAAAATTAGAAGCTAATGAAAAAGAAGCGATTGAAACGGCGATTAAAGACTTAGAAGAAGTGGTCCAAGAAGGTGACAAAGATACTGTTGAAGCAAAAACAAATATCTTGATGGAAGCATCACAAAAACTAGGTGAAAAAGTCAACGCTGAGGCTGAAGCGCAGGCAAATGCACAAAATTCAGAACCAAGCCCTGAAGGCGAAAAAACAGTTGATGCCGAAGTGGTTGATGCTGAATTCGAAGAAGTAAAGAAAGACGACTAAGCACTAAAACGATCGTCCATAAAAACACAGTATCGCAGTCATTCTGCGTGCTGTGTTTTATGCTTTTGACAAATCATGAATAGCACTGACATGTAATTTAATTGTCATTGTACCAACTTGGTAAATAAATTATGGCAGCAAAAAAAGATTTTTACGAATTACTAGGCATAAGCAAAAGCGCATCTAACGATGACATTAAAAAGGCTTATCGCAAGTTAGCGATGAAGCACCATCCTGATCGTAATCCAGATGATGCAAAATCAGAAGAGCTTTTTAAAGAAGCAAAAGAAGCTTATGAAATCTTATCTGATGATCAAAAACGTGCCGCATACGACCAATACGGCCATGCTGCATTTGAAAATGGCGGCGGTTCTGGCGGCCCTGGTGGTTTTAGTGGCGGTGGCGGTGGCGATTTTAACGATGCATTTGGTGATATTTTCGGTGATATGTTCGGTGGTGCTCGTGGTGGTCAACGCTCTAATGTGTATCGAGGTGCTGATCTACGCTATAACATGGAAATATCATTAGAAGACGCAGCGAAAGGTACGGAAACCAAAATTCGTATTCCTGTCATGTCTGCCTGTAGTACATGTAATGGAACAGGGGCAAAAGCCGGCAAGTCAGCCAGCAAATGTGGGACTTGTGCTGGGCAAGGTCAAGTACGTATGCAGCAAGGATTTTTCTCAGTACAGCAAACTTGTCCTAAATGCCAAGGTGCAGGCAAAACAATTAAGAGCGAAGATGAATGCAAGCCTTGCCATGGTGCAGGTCGTACAAAACAACATAAAACACTTTCGGTCAAGATTCCTAACGGTGTGGATGAAGGGGATCGTATTCGCTTAACTGGCGAAGGCGAGGCTGGCGTAAATGGCGGCCCTACAGGTGATCTATATGTTGTGATTCACCTTAAACGTCATGAAATGTTCGAGCGTGATGGCGGTGATTTGCATTGCGAAATGCCAATAAGCTTTCCTAACGCCGCATTAGGTGGCGAAATTGAAGTGCCTACTTTAGATGGCTCTGCAAAAATGAAAATACCTGCTGAAACACAAACAGGCGGTGTATTTAGATTGCGTGGCAAAGGCATTAAACCTTTACGCTCAAATACGCATGGTGATTTAATGGTGCATGTGGTGGTTGAAACACCTATTAAATTAACTGAGAATCAAAAAGAATTATTACGTGAATTTAATACTAGTACGCAAGCAGATGCCAGTAAACACAGTCCTAAAAATAAAAGCTGGCTAGACAAAGCTAAATCATTTTTTGACTAAACAGCAGTTATATAAATAGCTCGGATTATAAATAAAAACAGTAAGTTACAAACTTTACCTATAAGTTACATTTAATTACATGCTTGACATTAAACTGCAATAACTATTGTCTATAATCTAGTCTCTTTCAACAAAAGGAGATTGAAAATGAATCAAAAGTTCATTCAAAGCGTAGTACTTAGTAGCTTATTGGTAGGTTCGCTAACATTTGCAAATTTTAATGCTATTGCAGCTGGTTTTAACAAAAAAGTTTCTAGCCACGGCGATATCATGACATCTGAGCAGTTTTATCAGAAGTTAGAAAACACAGAACCTGGTGCACTTGCAAAAACATTTGGCATGCCAGATAATATTTCTACTTTAAGAAGCTTACACGGAGATTCTATCGGTGTTGTATGGGTATATCGCGATGCTGTATCTGCAAAAACACAAACAATGGACGCAAACTTTGTTTTAGTTAAAGGTGACTTTAAGTACGTTACTTTATCAAAGTCAAGTTAGCACGATACAAATCAGGTTAACGAGATTTAAAATTTAGTTAGCACAATGATTTTTGCTTAACACCCCCCTAGAAAAAGCCTGCAGTTGCAGGCTTTTTTAATTCAATTTTTCTAGTATAAAGTTCAGCTCATTCTTAGCACTTTCAAATGTTTCATATTGCTGGCCAGCCGTTTTTTTATACCAATACTTGCTATTGAACTCATCACCTTCAATTTTATGCAGCACAGCATGAATCCAGTTAGCGATTGGATCAGAGTAATCTTGTGCAATATTGTGTGATGCATCCCAATCGCCCTCTAAAGCCAGCCGAACTGATTGCTTCAATTGTTCTGTGTCGTCGTTTGCCATGGGTTACACTTCACGGGGGTATTCAATCGTGCCTTCTTGAATCAATTCAATTTTATAACCATCAGGGTCCTCTACGAAAGCAATCACAATAATGCCATGTTTCATTGGCCCTGCTTCACGCACAACTTTACCGCCTTTTGCTTTTACTTTTTCACAAGCTTTATATGCATCATCCACCTCAATCGCCATATGGCCGTAAGCATTACCCATATCATAGCTAGTATCACCATAGTTATAAGTTAGCTCTAAGACTGTATTGTCATACTCGTTACCGTAACCGACAAAAGCTAAGGTAAATTCGCCATCAGGGTAGTCTTGCTGACGTATTAACTTCATGCTAAGCACATTGGTGTAAAAATCAATCGAACGTTGTAAATCGCCTACTCTCAACATGCTATGTAATACGCGCATTAGTTTCTCCTATTTTCCCGTTAAATGGTGATACTTCTCTAGCAACTGTTCTTTGGTTTCGACGACATCAGGGTTCAATGGTATACAGTCTACTGGGCACACCTCTACACATTGCGGCACATCAAAATGGCCGACGCATTCTGTGCATAAAATTGAGTCGATTTCATAAATCCCTTCGCCCTGGTAAATCGCTTCATTCGGACATGCAGGCTCACAAACGTCACAGTTAATACATTCATCTGTAATTAATAATGCCATGTCTTAATTTCCGAACTTAGCTTTTATCGCAGCTTCTATATTAGGGGAAACAAATTGATTCACATCACCATTGAACTTGGCAATTTCGCGTACTAAACTTGATGAAATAAACGTGTACTGTTCAGCAGGTGTCAAAAACAAAGTTTCAACCTTTGGAAAAAGTTTACGGTTCATACCTGCTAGCTGGAATTCATATTCAAAATCACTGGCAGCACGCAATCCACGAATCACAATTTGCGCATCATTTTTTTGTACAAATTGCATTAGTAAACCTTCAAAACCTTGCACAGTAATATTATTGGTAGAAAAAACTGACTTCGCCAATGAAACACGTTCATCCAAACTAAACAATGTGCTTTTAGTTGTGCTACCTGCTACCGCCACAACCACCTCATCAAACAAATCTGCAGCCCGGTGCACAATGTCCTCGTGCCCCAATGTAATCGGGTCAAATGTACCAGGATAAACTGCTATGCGCTTTTTACTCATCATGCCCACCATTTTTTAATTGGATAGATTTTAGCAAATGATAGTACACATTACCCGCTTTACCTTGTTTTAATACTTCCCATTCACTGCCCAACGTCTCTGCTTTAATTTGATATTCAGCCTCTGCATACACCAAACCATTGGCAGCTAGGTGTCTATGCAATACTGGTAATACTTTATCTAGCCATTGTTGTTCATAGGGAGGATCACAAAAAATCATGTCAAATTGTTGTTGATTAGTCGCTAAAAATCTCATTGCATCTGTATGCCAAATTTGGCAACTTTCAGCATCGAGTAAGGTTTGATTTTGCTTAAGTGCTTTAAATGCAGTATTTACAACCTCAACCATCACCACTCTTTGTGCATTGCGCGAGGCCGCTTCAAATCCCATTGCACCTGTACCAGCAAATAAATCCAAACAAATTTGATTGGATAAATCTTGCCCTAACCAATTAAAAACAGTTTGCCGGACACGATCTGGCGTTGGTCGTAAGCCTTCGTTATCAGGGAATTTAAGCAGACGGCTTCGCCATTGACCTGCATTAATTCTTACTGAGT
Organism: uncultured Methylophilaceae bacterium; assembly: GCA_964549145.1. Classification (GTDB taxonomy): domain Bacteria; phylum Pseudomonadota; class Gammaproteobacteria; order Burkholderiales; family Methylophilaceae. Next base: position 228 of record CAZJUK010000049.1, on the reverse strand, counting down.
TTTGTTTCTTAGCTGCCATAGAAGCACTATTTGCTGTAAATTTTTCTTAATGAAATGATTATAAAAAAATTAGATGCGTACATTATACTTAACATATGTCATTATTAATTCGTGAAGCAACAAATAACAATGATTTCAAATATACATCCGCTAGCGACTTGCACCCCCTTATAATTAAACTTATGCTAGCTATACTTTTAATTAGTCCAGGTACCAAATAGCTCACAG
>CAZJUK010000048.1:0-13568 GCA_964549145.1 uncultured Methylophilaceae bacterium | reverse complement strand
CAGCCACTCTAGCATTATGGATGCAAGCGGCAATGTTGTTTCTATGACAACCACCGTACAAGGGCCATTTGGTAGCTTTTTGCCTGCTGGCGGCTTTATTTTAAACAACCAGCTCACTGATTTTTCATATCTGTCTGAACAAAATGGCTTGCCTATCGCCAATGCAGTTGCTCCCAATAAACGACCTCGAAGCTCGATGACGCCAACGATTGTGTTTGATAAAAATAATGAAGTTTTTATGGTAATAGGCTCCCCTGGGGGCGGTAGGATTTTTTCTTATGTATTAAAAACAATACTAGGTGTTTTAGACTGGAACATGAGTATGCAAGACGCCATTGATGCCCCCAATATCACCTTGCCAAAGGGTGTTGCTGAGCTAGAAAAAGGCGGCTTTGATAATGAAACCATTAATGCCTTATCGAGAATGGGTCATGATATACAGCAAAACACACAAGAAAGTGGCTTAAACGGTTTTGTTGTCACTAATAATAACTTTGATGGTGGTGCTGATCAACGCCGTGAAGGAACCTATCTCATTGGCAGATAACGTATTTCACCAATATGCCAATCGCTACAAACTAGCTAGGCAGTTAAAGCGTCAGCACCATTTTTATCTAGGCCCAACTAACTCAGGAAAAACCTATCATGCACTTAATGCATTAATCAAAGCTAAAACAGGTGTTTATTTAGCCCCGCTACGCTTATTAGCCATGGAGGTTCGCGATAGATTGGTTCAAGCAGGTGTTCCGTGCAACTTAATAACAGGTGAAGAGCGACTCTTTATGGATGGTGCGCAACATACCGCCTCCACCATTGAGATGATGCAAAGTACTAAAGCGGTAGAAGTCGCAGTGATAGATGAGATACAGATGCTTCAAGACCCAGATCGTGGACCAGCATGGACGGCAGCACTGATTGGATTACCGGCACAACAAATATATGTATGTGGCTCAAATGCTGTGACCAAGCTATGTACCAATGCATTAGATAATCTGCAAGAGCCTTATGAAACAACCTATTTAGAACGTAAAACGCCTTTAGTGATGCAAGAAAATAGCTTGTGTGGCGTGCGCTATAGCAAACCCAAAATAAAAGAACAGCTAGAAAAAGGCGATGCCATCATTGCATTTAGTCGTAAAGACGTCCTTACCCTAGCCGCAAGGTTCAGAAACTGGGGTTATCAAGTCGCTAGTATTTACGGCGCACTCTCGCCTGAAGTTAGGCGCCATGAATCTGAACGCTTTTTATCAGGCCAAGCCGATATACTCGTCGCAACGGATGCGATTGGCATGGGACTTAACTTGCCAATTAGAAGAGTTATATTCGCGAACATCTATAAATTTGATGGCGTTGCCTCTCGTCCGCTCAATGCCACCGAAGTGCGCCAAATAGCAGGCCGTGCGGGTCGCTATGGCGTGTATGAAACTGGTTATGTAAATGTACTAGAAGATCACGAACAAATCCACATTGAGCATATGCTCAATGTGGACGACACATCGAACATAAAGCATCTACCTATACCAATACAAATCAATGATTTAAAAGAAGTTGTTAATAAAATACATACGAATAGATTGGCCGAATGCATTACCTACTTAACCGAATATCATCATAACCAAGATGACTTATGTAAAAGTAGTTATGCGACTGCACAACATACGCAAGCACTCATCGTTGATGCAGTCGCACCTAATATGGCCTTTAAAGACAAGTTCGCCCTAGCCTGTGCCCCACTCTCCATTCAAGTGCCAATTCAAAAAGACTACTTTATCCAATGCATAGAAAGCATCTATCAAGATAAACCACAACCTATCCCCTTTGCCCCAATCTGGCTAAATGGCAACAGCGAAAAGCATCTAAAACAGGCTGAAATCCTTAGTCAACACATTAGTTTTTATGCATGGTTAAGTTATAAATTTCCAAGAATTTTTCCTGACCAAGGAAAGATTCCTGTACTTAGAGAAAAAATTGCATGCTATACCCAACAAGCACTATTAACGCAAAAAGGATATGGAGATACAAGTAGAGAGCAAGATATTAATCTTGCATATTAACTTCAGATGGTAGTTTAGGTAGCTCATAACTATCTGCAACATAAGCGGGCCCTTTCATTAACACCATAATTAAGCAGGCTATTGCCAGCACACCCACAAAAAACCAAAGATTGAACAGCAAACCTACACATAGGTAAATAGTTTTGTATTGAGCCGGGTTAACCGTCGGGTTATTTAAATATAACAATACAATAGGTGTAAGAATAAGTGCTGTGCCAACAAACAAAATGAACGGCGTGTTTTTTAATAACGGCCACTCAAGCCCTACTTGGTATCTTATTGTTCCAGGCAGTATATTAAAAAATTCCATATTTGTACGAGTTAATATAATTCAATAAATTCAGTTAATGAAAAAATTCAATATTTAATATGTGTAAAAATCAATCCAACCGCATATGCGCCATAATCTGCCCATGGTCTGACGCTAGCTTGTTGTAAGGAGCATCAGAGTGTGCGCCATTGGTAATGTGGTCATTAAACACGCTAAAGTAGTCCATTACCCCGATGTTATTAGCTGTTCCTGCTAAAAAATGTTGCGACATAAAGATTTGATCGATACTTTCATACACACCACCAAAGGCTGAGGTGTAGACCATATCACGCTGACTGTTTTTAATAAATTGCATTTCAGCGCTTTGCAATTGGTATTGCTCAATTTGAGCGCGTATGACTAAATCGTCTTGATCAGAATATCGATCACCCTTGTGTTCGGCGCTGTGCTTGAGCATCCAAGCGTAATTTTTAAATGGTTTTTCACCTTTAATAACTGCGGAAGGCACTGAATACTCGCTGTCATTAAAGTCACCTAATACGAATACCGGGTTATCTTGTTTAAGCTCCTCTACAATGAGCGTGCGTAACACACAAGCCTCAGCTGTACGACGCAATAGTGCCCGCAGTTCACCTAGTGCCCTTTCTACAGGCTGATAATGCGTTAAATCGGCTTCTGGTGCGAATTTTTCACCTTTGGGTTTGATGTATTCACCTAGTTTTGACTTTAAGTGACAATTAAAAACAGTGACAACTTCATTACCTAACTTTATCTTAGCTTTAATAATAGGTCGAGATAGGCCTTCTAACGTGTAGCTGCCCGACTTTTCATCAGTATCGTAACCTGCTGCTGGAAAATCAATAGTTAACGGCTGTTCTAGCTGTTGAATAACTTCAGGTGTTTCAACAAAGCCATAGCGAGACACCATCGCAAGGCCTGGTCTTCTATGCCCAGGTTCGCCATCATTTACATTAGGGGCAAAAAACACTTGGTCTTTCCCATATGATTCGTAACCCAGTTTTTTAAAAATAGCTTTACGGTGATAGCGTTTAGATTGATCGGGAATCACATCCTCATTAAGCGCATTACCAATGGTATTGGTTTCATTAATGAGTGCCGTAAGAGATGTTTGATTGAATATTTCTTGAAAGCCAACGATATCGGCATTCATACTTAGTAATTGTTGTGATAACCAGTTCTGCTTCCAGGCATATTCTTCCTCTGTATAGGATTGAAACTGGTAATATTCTTGATTTGCGCCGATGAGATTTTTAACGTTAAAGCTGCCAATGGAAAATTCAGTCATTTCAACACTTTTAAATGGGTATGTTTGAATATTCTAGCAGAGTCACAGACAAACTTAATGTTTAAATCGTCTGTGATATTCTTAGCAAAACTTGCGCATTATTTAGGCACGGTGATAGCACCTTTTACCGTGCCTAGTTTTTCTTTATCCCAAGCTAAAATACCACCTTCAAGATTGTATACTTTGCTAAAACCAGCTTCTATTAGTGTTGCGCCGGCAATTCCCGAACGCCTGCCGCTACGACATTGCATAATCACCGTACTGTCTTTATATTGCGCAAGCTCACCCACTCTACTTTTAACTTGGCTTAATGGGATAAAAATTGCACCTTCAATATGCTGCTCGTCCCACTCTTCTTGCTCACGTACATCAATAATAATAGCTTGCTTCTCATCGAACATTGCAGATGCTTGCTTAGGTGAAACAGTTGGCACCTCTGGTGTGCAGCCTAGTATGACGGTAGATAAAAAAGCTACTGTGCTTAGTTGTAAAAAACTGACGATCTTTTTGCTAATATTACTTTGAGAATTAATCATGATGTTGTGCTCCATGTTTATAAACGTTATAAAACGATTCAGCTAACGGCCCGTTATAGCGCAGAAAATGCATAAACCTAACTGCTAGCACTGATCCTTTACCTTTAATACCAATATCATTAAAGACAAGGTTAAAGTGATGATATTAGCAATAATAATAGGCCAGTCTTGCTTCAACAAACCATACACCAGCCACATAGCCACGCCCACAGTAAAAATACTGTACATTGGCAACGATATGCCAGATAGATCTCTAGTGGTATAAGAATGATACGCTTGCGGTATAAATGCCAAGGTTGTGCATGTCGCTGCAATGCCACCAATGATAGGTGTCAGATTGTCAAATATCATATAATTTAGATTAAGTTATTAATTTAAGCATTTGTTTTTAAATTATTTTTATAATTTATCTATCGTGAGTTTCAGTACCGAACATTCTTATTTTTAATTTCTTCAATTGGTCTCTAAATTTAGCTGCTTTTTCAAACTCTAAATTCTTAGCAGCCTCATGCATTTCTTTTTCAATTGTTTTAAGCTTTTTGGTCAATTGCTTTTCATTTAAACTTTCATAATTGGCTTGCTCTTGCGCTGCTTCCAATTCGCGCTTGCCTTCATCCATGTCGTAAACACCATCAATGATGTCTTTGATTTTTTTGGTCACCCCTTTTGGCGTAATGCCATTTTTCTTATTGTATGCTCTTTGAATTTCACGACGACGCGTAGTTTCATCCATAGCTAACTTCATACTTTTAGTGATTTTATTGGCGTAAAAAATCACGCTACCATTTAAATTACGTGCAGCTCTACCTGAGGTTTGAATCAAACTACGTTCCGAGCGTAAAAAGCCTTCTTTATCCGCATCCAGGACGGCAACGAGTGATACTTCAGGAATATCTAAGCCTTCTCGCAATAAATTAATGCCGACTAGCACATCAAACTCACCTAAACGTAAGTCACGAATAATTTCAACACGTTCAACCGTATCAATATCACTATGCAAGTAACGCGCCTTGACGCCGTGATCAGTCAAATAATCCGTTAAGTCTTCCGCCATACGCTTAGTTAACGTTGTCGCAAGCACACGCTCACCTACATCGGTGCGTAATTTAATTTCGCCCAATAAATCATCAACTTGCGTATCTGCGGGCTTTACTCTAATTTCAGGATCAATTAGGCCCGTTGGCCTCACAATCATCTCAACTACTTGCTGCTCATGCTCTTTTTCATAAACAGAAGGCGTGGCAGAAATAAATACGGCCTGCCTTAAGATCCTCTCAAATTCTTCAAATTTTAATGGCCGGTTATCCATTGCTGAAGGTAAGCGCCAGCCATAATCGACCAAATTACTTTTACGAGAACGATCGCCTTTATACATCGCGCCAATTTGCGGCACCGTTACGTGGCTCTCATCCAGAATCATCAATGCGTCTTCTGGCAAATAATCAATTAATGTTGGTGGTGGCTCGCCCGGCTTAGCTCCAGATAAATGGCGTGAGTAGTTTTCGATACCTTTGCAAAAGCCAATTTCATTAAGCATCTCTAAATCAAAGCGCGTGCGCTGCTCTATGCGCTGCGCTTCTGCTAATTTATTTTCTTTAATAAAAAAGTCTACACGCTCACGTAACTCTACTTTAATGGTTTCCATGGCACGCATTGTAGTGTCACGTGTAGTTACGTAATGACTTGAAGGGTAGATTGTAAACCTTTGAATTTTATTGAAAACTTCACCGGTTAATGGATCAAATAAAGTAAGTGTTTCAACTTCATCATCAAACAAACTGATGCGAACCGCAGTTTCATTATTCTCGGCTGGAAACACATCAATAATATCGCCACGAACTCTAAAACAACCACGGCTAAAGTCAATATCATTACGCTTATATTGCATGCCAATTAAGGTTTCAATTGCTTCACGCTGCGACATTTTATTACCTTGCTTTAAATGTAGCACCATGCCGTGATAATCGCTTGGGTCACCAATACCATAAATTGCTGATACTGAAGCCACAATGATGCTGTCTCGCCGCTCTAGTAACGCTTTAGTGGCAGATAAGCGCATCTGCTCAATATGTTCATTAATACTAGAATCTTTTTCAATAAACACATCACGTGCAGGCACATAGGCTTCTGGCTGATAGTAATCGTAATAACTCACAAAATACTCAACAGAATTTTTAGGAAAGAATTCTCTAAACTCACTATATAACTGTGCCGCAAGTGTTTTATTAGGCGCCATAACAATAGCTGGCTTACCTGTCCGGGCAATTACGTTGGCTATAGCAAAGGTTTTACCTGAGCCTGTCACACCTAACAAGGTTTGATATTTCAAGCCCTCATTAATGCCTTGTGTAAGTTCATCAATCGCTTGTGGCTGGTCGCCAGCAGGAGCAAACGGCTGATATAACTGGTATGGACTATCTGGAAAAGTGACAAACACGATTAAGCTCAGTATTAATTAACGTAACCGTCGATTTTAGCAGGCTTTAGCCTTTTGATTAGTACTTAAACCTTTTATTAAGACTTATTATTAATACAAAAACACACAAAGTATCCATACTGAAAGAACTTTGCAAAAAAGTTGTAGTCAGTCAAGGGCGGATAACAATCACTAAGGCAAACCATGCGTTCTATTATTTTATTTTTCAGTTTAATTGCATTCACTTCTTCAATTTTTGCTTACGACCAAGCAAAACTCATCCAATCTTACTTCAGTGTTGTGATGATTCGCGGCCACAACGAGAGTGGTGGCTTAGCCTATGGCTCTGGCGTGGTTGTAGATAAAGACACTGTGATTACCAATTGCCATGTACTCCGCACAACAAAACAACCTTGGGTTGCACGGGGCCAAGATACTTATGTAATCAATAGCGTAAAAGCAGATACATGGCATGATTTATGTTTAGTAAGTACCGATCCGTTACCACTAAAGCCTGTCGTAATGGGCAGCACCTACGCATTAAAACGTGGGCAAGAAGTTGCAGGCATTGGGCACTCTAATGGTCTACCGGCCCCATTAACTTCAACTGGCACTGTCAAAGGCCTACATGAAGAAGACAATGGCCGAGTGATTCGTACCAATGCACGCTTTGCTTTAGGTGCAAGTGGAAGCGGCTTATTCGACTTAGAGGGGAAATTAATTGGCATTAATACCTTTAAAACATCTGGCAGGGGCGGTAGCGTTCATTTTGCTTTACCTGTTGAGTGGATAGAAAAACTTAAAGCACAAGAAGCAATTACTAACTTCCCTATTACTGGGAAAGCCTTATGGGAAGAAGATGAAAGTAAGAAGCCATTTTATATGCAAGCAGCAGTCCCTGAAGCTAGAGCAGAATGGGAAGCACTTATTGAAGTATCCAATAAATGGACTAAATCACAGCCAAAAAGCTCAGATGCTTGGTCTGCGTTAGCAATGGGTTACGAGAAAATGGAACAGAATGATTTGGCCATTCAAAACTACAACAAAGCGTTAACGCTTGATGCTAACAATGTAGACGTGTTATTTAAATTAGGTGCGATGGCTAAATTAAGCGGTGATAAAACAGAAATAGATCGTGTACGTTTAGCTCTTAGCTCTATTGACACTTATCTTGGCGAAGAATATCAACGCAGTTTAGATTGCACTGAAAACTGCGCATACAACTAATCTGATAAGGCTAGACAATTTAAAGCATAAAGTAATGTTAAATCACTTAAAAGCCTCTTAAATGAGGCTTTTTTGTTCGTGTTTTACATATTTCACAATTAGGCGTTAACGCGTAGAATTACGTTTTAAATATTTTATTTATTAAGATAACCATCTTAAAACGTTAAGGAAAAGCATTTTGGACAACACGTCTTCACGGCTAGCGCTATCTCAACGCGTACTCAGCATTAAAGAATCCCCAACACTGGCGATTACTGCAAAAGCTGGCAAATATAAAGCAGAGGGTCGCCCTATTATTGGTCTAGCTGCCGGCGAACCTGACTTTGACACTCCGCAGCATATTAAAGATGCCGCAAAAGTGGCCATTGACTCCGGGTTTACCAAGTACACGCCAGTGACTGGCATTCCAGGATTAAAAAAAGCTATTGTTGAAAAATTCAAAAAGGACAATGACTTTGATTTCGAAATTAATCAAGTAATTGTCGGTGTTGGCGGTAAACAAACCATTTTCAATCTCTGCTTAGCAGTACTTGATAAAGGTCACGAAGTAATTATCCCTGCCCCTTACTGGGTAAGCTATGCCGATATTGCTTTAGTTGCAGAAGCAAAGCCAATTATTATTCAATGCGGTATTGAGCAAGGCTTTAAATTACTACCTGAGCAGCTAGAGGCAGCAATAACGCCAAACACTAAGTTGGTAATGCTTAACTCTCCGTCTAACCCAACAGGTGCTGTTTACACATTAGATGAGCTTAAAGCGCTAGGCGATGTGTTAATTAAATATCCGCATGTATTAGTTGCTACCGATGATATGTACGAACATGTGAATCTAACGGGAAATAAATTCTATAACATACTAAATGCTACGCCAGCGTTAAAAGACCGCTGCATTGTGCTTAATGGCGTTTCTAAAGCCTATTCTATGACAGGCTGGCGTATCGGTTATGCTGCGGGACCAGAATACATTATCAAAGCAATGGGTAAATTACAAAGCCAATCTACTAGCAACCCTACTTCGATTTCTCAAGTTGCGGCACAAGCCGCATTAGAAGGCCCACAATCATGCATTACCCCTATGGTAGAGGCGTTTAAAGAGCGCCATGACTATGTGGTCAATCGTTTTAACAATATACCAGGCCTAAGTTGCTTACGTGCTGGTGGTGCTTTTTACGCTTTTCCTGATGCGCGTAAAGCCATAAAGAATTTAAAACAAACAGGAAAAATTAACGAAGCTACTGATTTAGCCCTCGCTGATTATTTGTTAGAAAAGTTTGATGTAGCCGTCGTACCAGGTTCTGCATTTGGTGCTGAAGGCTACTTTAGAGTTTCATTTGCCACCAGTATGGAAAACTTACACGCAGCGCTTGACCGCATTGAAAGAGCTTTAAGTTAAGTTTTTTAATAAAAGCGTGAATAATAATTGACCAAAAAGGCCTAAGCCAGTAATATCACGCCTTCAATAAGGTCTACCAATTCCCCAATAGCTCAGTTGGTAGAGCAACGGACTGTTAATCCGTGTGTCCCTGGTTCGAGCCCAGGTTGGGGAGCCAAATTTTAGAAGCCTCATAGAGATGTGGGGCTTTTTAATTACGTAATAGAAATATTTGATGTAAGCGTGGTGTAGGTTTTGATTAACCAGATTGCCGTTAGCTAGATAGTTGACTGAAAGGCTTAACTAGATGTCACTATAATAAAAAAAGCAACTACGCCTAATGATGCTGAAAATAATGTAAGTTTGCGTAATTTAGGTGATTGCCAGGCCACAAGAAAGCCGGTAATCAGTATTAAAAATAAAGCCGAGGCAAATGCTGCGGCATATACTTTAAATAATATCCCTCCTTTTGCTTTATGTAACTGTACAAACCGTCTATACCATCTCGTCTCTTTTATTTTCAATTTCACAATTAGTGGATTTTTTGTTGGCTCTAAAATAACGTCTCTATGTGAGCCAGTCCACTCAAGCATGAAAGCGTTGCCTATTCTTTTGATTTTGGCTTGCCCTGATGGTATATCTATATCTTATTTTTTTTAATTCTTTCTTTACCAACCCAACAAGCTTTGTCAAATCATCTTGAACATGTTTATCAAGACGCACTTCATGGGATGTTGTTTCAAACTTACCCTTAATCCCCAAGTATAAAAAGCACCTGTCACAAAAACATGATTGCTACTGGAAAAATAAAAGCTGCTAATGCCGCATGTGCCTTCATTAGTACAGATCGATTTAGCATTCCCATCTTCGATTGCCTATTCCTAGAGTATTTACGTTATAAAATTGTTATGTTCCGATAAGCCTTAAAGATTGAAGGCTTGACTCAAGGGTTAAACTGAATATTGTTTCAAACTCTTCCTACCGCTAGTAATGGTAAAACATAGTAATGCAAACCTGAACCTTGGAACCTCTCTTTAAGGCGTACAATTAAATTCAATGCAATTTTTTTCTCCGTATGGATAGAAAACTGTACATGCTTCTGTCTCCCTTCTACTTGCTCTGCAATTGATAACCCGGCTACTGCTGCTCCGTGTCCATTAATTTCTATAGAGCTAAACCCTGTAATCTCTGACTGCACTAAAAGCCAGTCAACTAAAGTATCTTCCATAGAAGGCAAGGAGATTATATTCAGTAAATATTCTTCCATTTTTTTCCAATGATAATTATATATAGTTATTTTTTACCGAATTTTTGATAAAAAATAGGCAATAAAATGAGTGTTAATATTGTTGATGTGACAAGCCCGCCAATAACAACGATAGCCAATGGCTTTTGAATTTCTGAGCCTGGCCCTGTTGCGAAAAGTAGTGGCAGCAGGCCAAATGCTGCAATACTTGCGGTCATTAATACAGGTCTTAATCTTCTTTTTGCACCCTCAACCACTACATTCGCTATAGACATACCTTGATCAGCTAGTTGATTAAAATAGCTCATCATCACGACAGCATTAAGAACTGCTATACCAAGTAAAGCAATAAAGCCTACCGAGGCTGGTACTGAAAGATATTCACCTGAAATCCATAATGCAAATACACCACCTATCATCGCTAACGGAATATTAGATAAAATAAGTATTGATTGCCTCACAGAGCGAAATGTCGCGAACAACAATAAGAAAATTAAACAAATAGAGACAGGTACAACTACTGCTAAACGAGATGCTGCGCGCTGCTGGTTCTCGAATTGACCACCCCATTGCATTGAATACTCTGCTGGTAATTTAACATCTTGTGCCACCTTATTCTTCGCCTCCTCCACAAAACTTACCAAATCTCGACCACGTACGTTCGCCACAACAACAACCATACGCGCCCCCATTTCACGATCTACTTTCACTGGACCTTCTATGCGCCCCAGCTTAGCAATGGTTGATATTGCTACACTTTCACCATCCTCCAAAGTTAACATTATGTTAGAAAAGTCTGTAATAGATTTGCGTATCGAGTTATCTGCCCTTAACAAAATAGGGGTTCGTCGTTGGCCTTCTTGCACGATACCCACCAACTGCCCTTCCAACTGAGAGCGTAATATTGATTCAACTTGCGTTACATCAAACCCTAAACGTCCTGCTGCAAGCCTATCTATCTCAATTTGTAAATATTGAACTCCATTATTTTGTGGCGTATAAACATCTTCCGCACCGTTAATTTTCTTAATAACCTTAACGATCTCTTGTGCAGCTTTATCTAGTTGTAAAAGGTCTCCACCAAAAACCTTAATCGCAAGGTCCCCACGCACACCTAAAATCATTTCATTGACTCGCATTTCTATTGGTTGGGTAAAAGCATACGCCATCCCAGGCACATCAATCATGACCTTGCGTAGGCTATTTATTAAGTCAGATTTTTTTGGAGAACGCCATTCTGAACGTGGCTTAAGTACTAAGAAATTATCAGTTTGATTTAAACCCATTGGATCTAACCCAAGCTCATCTGAGCCAACTCGGGAAACAATACCCTTAACTTCTGGCACATTATCTATCACAGCACGTTGTACCATTAAATCTAGCTCTATCGATTTATCTAAGTTAATAGAAGGTAGCTTTTCAGTTTGCATAATAATGTCACCTTCATCCATTGTTGGCATAAATGTCTTTCCAATTTGCAGGTAGACTAAAGCTGTGACTGCAAAAGTGACTATTGCTGCAATAATCACTTTCTTACTATTTGCTAAAGACCATTTCAACACCGGTTCATAAACGCCTAAAGCCTTACGAACTAACCAAGGCTCCTTATGACTAACCTCACCTAAAAGATACGAAGAGAAAACTGGGATAATAGAGAGTGAAAGCAGTAATGAGCCTGATAGCGCAAATACAATCGTCAGTGCTACGGGAGTGAATAACTTACCTTCTAAACCCTGCAACGTAAGTAAGGGTAAAAAGACAGTGATAATGATTAAAATTCCAGAAGTTACTGGCACACTGACCTCTTTCACTGCTCGATAAATTAAATGCAACCTAGGTAACTTAGAGCTTTCGCCATCTGCTAAATGTGAAACGACATTCTCAACCACAACTACAGCTGCATCTACCAACATACCAATTGCAATAGTGAGTCCACCTAAACTCATCAAATTGGCAGACATACCAAATTGCCTCATTAAAATAAAAGTTGTCAATACTGCTAGAGGTAATGCTAGAGCGACGGTCAATGCTGCCCTCAAGTTACCTAAAAACAAAATTAACAAAATAACAACCAACACAATTGCTTCTAATAGCGCTTTTGTTACAGTGCCTACAGCACGCTCTACTAAATCACCACGGTTGTAAAATACCTGAACTGTGACCCCTTTTGGCAAGCTAGGTTGAATCTCAATCAATTTTTCCTGAACACCATTTACAACTTGTTTAGCATTTGCACCTCGCAGGCTTAGTATTAAGCCTTGCACAGCTTCTCCTTCACCATCTTTAGTCACAGCACCATAACGTGTCAACGCCCCCACTTGGACTGTAGCCACGTCAGCAACACGTATAGGCACGCCTGTTTCAGCTGTAATAACTGTGCTACTAATATCTTCTGTTGTTTTAAAACGACCCTCCGCCCTCACAAGGAGAGACTCCTCTCCATCACTTAACCTACCTGCACCATCATTTTTATTGTTAAGTACCAACGCTTGTTCCAATTGATTTAAAGAAATACCACGAGCATACATTTTTGCCTTATTCGGTATTACTTCAAAAGTGCGTACCGTACCACCTAGAGAATTAACATCTGCCACACCTGCTACACTTCGCAACTGTGGGCGAATGACCCAATCTAATAAGCTGCGACGTTCTTGTAACGATAAATTGTCACTTTCTACTGTAAACATAAACATCTCACCTAATGGCGTAGTCATTGGTGCAATACCACCAGCTATGTCTTCAGGCAAATCAGCCCAAATACCGTTTAAACGTTCGGCGACTTGTTGTCTAGCCCAGTAAATATCAGTACTATCTGAAAAATCAATCGTGATATCTGTCAACGCATACTTTGCAACTGAACGTAACATTGTCTGATTTGGCAACCCAAGCATTTCAACTTCAACAGGTAATGTAATACGCATTTCCACCTCTTCTGGCGTCATTCCTGGCGCTTTAATAACAATCTTTACCTGAGTTGAAGAAACATCAGGAAAAGCATCAATTGGTAAATTTTTAAATGCCATTACCCCAACCCCGACCAGCAGTAAAGTGAGCACAAGCATCAATAGCCGTTGTGTTAGTGCGAATTGAATAAATTTATCAAGCATAATTATTTACCCTCACTTAGTGCTAGCCAAGCC
>CAZJUK010000047.1:0-13727 GCA_964549145.1 uncultured Methylophilaceae bacterium | reverse complement strand
ACTTTTGGTTACTTAATTTTTCGGGTTCACGCGGTGCAATTTCTATTGCTCTGATCCTTTTATTGCCCAATGATTTTAGCTATAAACAGCTATTCTTAACTATAGGTTTTGTTATGGTTTTTGTGTCTTTGCTGGTTTACCCTATCCTCTTAAAAAAAGTATTAGATAATCAGCCAAAGGCCTAAGCTCATTAGGCCAATATTCTGAGATGTGTGTATTAAATCAAAAATAAGCAACTTCGCATCAATCTCAAATAGATATAAAGGGGATGATGCATAGGAAGGCGCGACACATTAAAAATCCGCACGCAGCTGGTTCAGTTCCAGTTCGGGCCACCAATATAGGTAAGCCCACAGAGGTGTAGGGCTTTTTTGTGTTGAGTCTTTCTTCATCCTTTCAACTAAGGAAGTGAAATTAGGTCCTAAAAGTGCCATAAGTGTGCCATATATAAAATTTATTCTAAATAAATTAAATCAATCAATTAGTTATATATAGTAACCATTAGGCTGTAATTCTGGTTGTCGTGGGTTCGAGGCCCATCAACCACCCCAAATACCTATTTATATAAATTTAAATATTGACCTAAAACGGTCATTATTTACACCCATAATTGGTTGTCCAATTTATGCAATTACTGATTTTTTAAATGCTAGGTTAAAGGTGATTATTGACTTTCATTCAATTGTAGTTGGCTTTTTAACTAAAATGCTTGATGTAAATCAAAGATCATGTAACCGATAAATTCCATACTAATACTGTGTGAAGGTAGACTTATTTCTAAAGTATTAATTTTCAACATAATCAGGAATGGATAACGGTGATAATGAACATGGTTAATAAACATATTAGTGTTTTGAAGCATGAAATGGAAGCTGAGCTTGCTCGAATAGTTAATGAGACGCGCGAAGAGATGAACCCAGAGCATAAGGCGAGCTTCGTAGACGTTGCCGAAGCAAGTGGCGATGCTGTTGCCGATGCATTCGTCGATACTGAGAATGCGATTATTGGAATACATTTAGAAAAAGCTCGTGATCTAAATGCGGCCTTAGATCGCATCCAAATGGGCGTTTACGGCATATGTATTGATTGTGGTGAAGAGGTTGACTCCAAACGCCTTACTGCCTACCCCACGGCGAAACGTTGTATCGATTGCCAGAACCAACACAATAAAAAATATGCTAGTGAACCTACGCCAACACTTTAGTGCTTACTATTGATGAGTGATTTTAGGCAAATAAGGAAAATTACACTCCTCTCTTGCTGTTTTTCTTGCGCTAGGCTGGGTGAGTAGTATCGGTTTAGTGGGCGGGTAAGCTGGTAACTGCTTAAACGGCTGATTTTGGCCGAAGACAGACAAATATTCTGTCTAATAAAAAATTTAAGGCTAGGTTAAATCAAAGCCAAACAAAGAAAATCGGCCCAATTTATTAGACGCTAGATAAGTGTTATTTTTATAAATAACATATAGTTGAGATATTTTCTCACTAGGGTTGTGATTCCGGTTGTCGGGGGCTCGAGCCCCATCAGCCACCCCAATAAATACGTCCCTTTCGAGAGGCTGGGGCTTTTTGCATTTCCAGCTATGGCAAACTTAGAATAAAAAATACAGCAGGTTAACCTCTGCTTTTTTATAACTGATGAATGTATTGCATCTGCTTTAACAATTTACTATAGTGTGATTTAACATTGCTTAACCCTGAGAATTGAAAAAATAACGTCAATCACATCGCACCATCAATCATTTTATACGGACACAACTTTTGTATAATAACTTTAGGCGTACAAAGATATCCATCGAGGAAATAGTTTATGAATGAGCAAGCAGGATCATTTTCAAGTAGGCAATATTTTTTTATTAGATATATATTTTTTGTCCTAATTGACCTCACAGTGCTTAATTTGTTCAGTGAGTTCTGGGCTTATGTTGCTATAGAGTATTTCTCAATTTCATTATTGGCTGCTTTACTACTTCAAATTTTGTTGCAGCTAACAATGGCAATAGAGCATCGTGTGGCAATGTATTTTAATCAGAAAACAGGTTTAAAGGCTAAGGTCCTTCTGTTTTTATCAAGATGGGGAATACTCTTTATCTCAAAGCTGATAATTTTAAAGGCTATAAATTACGCTTTTGGTAGCAGCCTTTTATTTAGCGGCCCAATACATGGGCTAATTGCGTTCATTATCGTTGTCATTGCAATAATTATTGCTGAACAAATATTCCTACGGATATATAGGTCGCTCGCATAATGCCTGACACGCTGTTGCGCTGGAGTTTTTAGTTCACTGTGCTCCGAAATTCTCTGTGAGCGAGGTTGATAAGAACCATGAGAGATAGGGCAGAACTTCTAAATTACCAAAAGTTCTTCGAAGTAGAGCCTGGGTTGGTTCATAAAATCAGCTGGTCCTATGGTGCTCGTTTTGTCACACTCTGTTCTTGTTTAATCTTTTCAATTAAAGATGAAAAGTAACGACCTACAGTATGCCATTAAATAATATATTAAACATACCTATCATTAGGTTGTGATTCCGGTTGTCGTCGGTTCGGGCTCCATCAGCCACCCTAATATTTAAATACCTTTAAGTGATGTCGTTTATTGAATCAACGTCGCGATGAATCGATTCATCATGCCAATCTAGCCAGTCAATTTCTGCAGATTTCAATAAGTTTTTGGCGCCAGTATCACCTTCTAATTTAGATAAATCTCTGCGCCAGTCTGATCCAAAAGCAATGGGTTGCCCACGTTTTCCATTAAAGCGAGGTGCGACAACGTGTTGTGCCTTATTAACTTGTTTTACGATTTTTTGAATAAGCTCAGTCGAAACCCAGGGCATATCTGCTAAGGCAATGAGCCAGCCTTGTTCGCTTTTGCTATGTTGTACTGCATCAGCTAGTGCGTAACCCATACCGTTTCTTGCGCGCTCACTCTCGAGCACTTCAAAGCCTAGGCTTAGCAATAGTTTTTTGCGTTCGGCCTGCTGTGGTTGTATCACCGCAACGCTCATGGGTATTGCGTTGATTAAAGAGGTTGCGCTATGCCAAAGTACGGAATGGTGGTCAGATAGCTCGCACAGTAGTTTATCTTGTGGCGACTCTTTATCAGTTTGAAAGCGACGCCCAAAACCTGCTGCGAGCAAAATTCCTTGCATTAAAGTTGACAGCTACTCATCGAGTCTTCAACGATATCTAATGCCGCCTTCGCATCACTTACATTAAATAAACGGTTAGCTTCGACACCATTTTTGACTGAAATTAGCTCTGCAGCAATAGACACTGCAATTTCACTTGGAGTTTTGCTGCCAATAAATAAACCTGCTGGGCCTCGCAAATTAGCGACTTGATCTGGTGAGACGTTAAACTCTAGCAAACGTACACGACGACCCTGATTGTTGGTTCTAGAGCCCAATGCTGCAACATAAAATGCCGGTGAGCGTAATGCCTCCATCAATGCTAGATCGTCTAATTTAGGGTCGTGCGTTAAGGTAATGACCGCCGTTCGGGCATCAGGCTGCATTTCAATCACCACATCATCAGGCATTTCGCGTCTTAACGTGATGCCGTCCATATGCCAGCTATCTGCATACTCTTCACGTGGGTCACAGACTGTGATAGCAAAATCTAAGCTTAATGCAATGTGCGCTAGCAGTTGTGAAAGTTGACCTGCACCAATTAAGATTAATCGATAACGGGGCCCATAAATGCTGGTTAGCATATTATTCTCAAATGCGGTACTTTGCTCTGCCGTAGCTTGCTCAACCTTAGCTTGTTGCGTTGTAATATTCAAAGTGCGTGCTACTAATTGTCCTTGCTTAAGCATGCTCAATACTTCATCTAAGGCATTGATATTGCATATTGGCTCTATTACACATTGCATACTGCCGCCACAAGGTAAGCCTAAACGCCTAGCTTCTTCTGCATTTGCGCCATAAGTCACTAACTCCGCTTTTGTTGGCATGCCTTCTTTGTGTAGACGGTATATCAAGTCATCTTCAATACAGCCACCAGAAATAGAGCCTGCAGCTTGGCAGTCATCACGTAAGACAAGTAATGCACCTACTGGCCTTGGTGACGACCCCCAAGTTTTTATGACGGTGACTAGCAGCAAACGATGGCCATTTTGCAGCCAATCTTGTGCTTGAGTAAGGACGACTAAATCTTGACTATCCATATTTATTTACCTATGTTTATTAAGCGTCAAGCTGATCGCCAATAGGTAATTGCGTAATATGCTTACCTGTAGCTGCAAAAATTGCGTTAGTAAGTGCTGGTGCAAATGGCGGAACACCTGGCTCACCAATGCCTGATGGCCTTTCTGCTGAAGGCACAATATGGACCTCAATGGTTGGCATTTCATTAATGCGTAATACTGGGTAACGATCAAAATTCCCTTGCTCTACAACACCATCTTTTAGCGTAATTTCACCAGTCAATGCAGCGGATAATGCATAGCCAATACCGCCCTCTATTTGGGCGCGAATAACATCTGGGTTAACGGCGACACCGCAATCCACTGCACAAACAACACGATCAACAGTTAGATTATTACTATCGTCAATACTAATATCGACAACTTGGGCGACATAAGTACCAAATGATTTATGTAACGCAATGCCACGCCCTTGTTTAGCGGCATCGTTCTTTGGCATGGCAGAAGTCTTGTCAGCAGCTAATCTTAAAACACCCGCATGGCGGGGGTGTTTTTTTAACATTGCTAGACGATAAGCAATAGGGTCCTGGTTAGACGCTATTGCAAGCTGGTCAATAAACACTTCGATAGAATAAGCGGTATGAGTGCCTCCTACTGAACGCCACCATTGAATCGGTACAGGTACGCTCTGATTCGTGGTGTGCAAATCAAGTTGTATATTCGCAATTTGATAAGGCATGTCATGCGCGCCCTCTACAGACATTGCGTCTATTCCCTCTTTTATTATAGTGTCTTCAAAAGCGGTGCCCGTTGCAATAGACTGACCAACAATTGTATGATGCCACGCACTAGGAAATCCTTTTGTATCTACTGTTGCACTGACTTTATGCACATAAATTGGACGGTAATGTCCTGCACGCATATCATCTTCACGCGACCATACTAATTTAATAGGGTTTTCTAACTTTAGGGCATTGACGACATGTGCAGTTTCTACAAGATAGTCAGATTGCGGGTTAGCCCGGCGACCAAAACTACCTCCTGCGTATAACGTATTAATTTTTACTTGTTCTGGTTTGATACCGAATACTGCAGATAGTGCAAATTGATCAACACTATGTAGTTGGCTACCATTCCAAACTTCGCATTGGCCATCTTTAAGCTGCATTACACAATTCATTGGCTCCATTGTTGCATGGGCTAAAAACGGAAATACATATTCATGTGACATCACATTCTTACTATTTTTAAGCTTATCGAGGGCATTGCCGTCTTTTCGGGCAACCGTGCCAGGGTTGGCAACTAATTGTTGATATTCGGCAATAATGTCATCACTACCTTTTTGATAAGCCTTGCTTTCATCCCACTCAACAACGAGCGCATCGCGACCTTTTTTGGCTGTCCAATAGTTACTGGCTAATATCGCAACACCTGTAGGAATTTTAACTACATTCACCACACCTTTAACCGCTCTTGCGGCTTTATCGTCTAATGATTTAACCGTAGCACCAAATTTTGGTGGATGCGCAACCACAGCTACCAACATATTATCTAACTGAATGTCTTGGGTAAAAATTGCTGATCCATCAGTTTTGGCTTGGCTATCTTTACGTGGTGCAATCTTGCCAATTAAAGTGAAATCTTTAGGGTCTTTTAAGGTGATCTCTTCTGGAACAGCTAATAATGATGCAGCTTCTGCAAACTCCCCAAGATTAGCTTCTTTACCGCTAGTATGGCTTATTAAGCCTGCTTTTACCGCTATCTCACTTGCTGGCACATTCCAATCATTCGCCGCAGCTTGTACTAGCATTGCACGAGCTGTAGCACCTGCATTACGCATTTGCTCAAATGAATTGGCAATGGCAGTACTGCCACCGGTGCCTTGGTATGGTCCAAAGGCTAAGTTGTTATAGCGTTTGGCATCAGCTGGCGCACCTTCAACTTTGACTTGTGCCCAATCGGCATCTAGCTCCTCTGCCACTAGAGTGGCTAGACCTGTATATGTGCCTTGTCCCATTTCTAAATGTTTAGCAATAACGGTTACTATGTTGTTAGCGCTAACTCGAACAAATGCATTTGGCTCAAATAAAACACCATTTTCAATAATGGCGTCTACTGCAGCTGTCTCGCTATCTGGACTTTTTGCACAACCTGGCACCATGACTGCAATGGTTAGACCAAGCCCTGCTTTTAAGAAGCCACGGCGTGATACGTTATGTAATGTTTTGTTCATCATGGTTTCCTTATGTTATATCTGATGTTTTTAAATCAGTAGCTGCTTGATGAATGGCTGCGCGAATTCGCACATACGTAGCACATCGGCAAATATTACCTGCCATGGCATTATCAATATCTTCATCTGTCGGAGTTGCATTGTCTGTTAGTAAAGCTGTAGCAGACATGATTTGGCCTGATTGGCAATAACCACATTGCACTACATCTAAATCTTGCCAAGCTTTTTGAATTGCCTCGCCAGGTTTGCTTTCATGTACAGCCTCAATGGTAGAAATTTTCTTACCAGTAGCCGCAGAAAGTGGCGTTAGACATGAGCGAATCGGTTGACCATCTAGATGTACGGTACAAGCGCCACATAAACCAGCCCCACACCCAAATTTAGTGCCTGTCATTTTTAGGCTATCGCGAATCACCCACAACAAAGGGGTGTCTTCATCATAATCAGTGCTGAGTGTTTCACTGTTGATATTTAAGTCTGTCATACGGATTCCTTCAATTAAAAGCCATGTCAATTGTTAAATCATACTGCAACAATGTATTTGAGCGTTGTTCTTGTTAGCTAATATTTAGCAAGCTAATTAATATCATTATAGGTAATACCCGCGTTGTTTGAAATAACTAAATAATCAGCAAACTTCCCTATGTAATATTTAATACTTTTAAGTCTTAGCTTACAGGCAGGATTTGCAATCTATCACTCGCTAATCGTTGATGCAAAATCATATAAAGGTTATAGTAATCTGCAAAAGTGACGGAAGAAATAACCAAATAGGACAATGTATGGCTGAAGTGCTACCAGTATTGATTATTATTGATGATGACCCGTTAATTACTGACACCTTGCATTATGTGTTGAGTAAACATTTTGAAGTGTGTGTTGCAGATTCACGTGAGCAAGCAAAAAGTCTGCTACGTCAACTAGACGAACCGCCAGCGCTTGCATTAGTTGATTTAGGTTTACCGCCTATGCAACACAAGCCTGATGAAGGATTTAAAGTTATTGGTGAGCTATTAGCTTACTCACCTAGTATGAAAATACATGTGCTTTCTGGCCAGAGTGACGATGTCAATGTGAAGCATGCATTAGCGCTTGGCGCGTTAGATTTCATTCCTAAACCATGTGATGTTGATCGCTTAAAAGAGTTGCTACTTAACTCTTTAAAAGTGCAAAGTGTAGAGCTTACTGAAGAGCCTAAAGATGAAAATGGCGGAATTATTGGTGAGAGTTTGCCATTACAAACATTAATTACTCAAATACGTCAATTTGCAGATTCGCCATTTCCTGTACTGATTGAAGGCGAGTCAGGCGCAGGTAAAGAACGTGTTGCAGGTAATTTCCATCGTTTTAGTAAGCGTGGTAAAAATCCATATTTATCAGTCAATTGTGCGGCTATTTCACCCCTTCTGGCTGAGTCCATTCTATTTGGTCATGCTAAAGGTGCTTTTACAGGCGCGAGTAATGCTAATAGCGGTTTTTTTGAAGACGTTGGTGAAGGCACGCTTTTTCTAGATGAGATTGGCGAGTTGCCTTTAGAAATGCAAGCAAAACTTTTGCGTGTGTTAGAAAATGGCGAATATACTCGTGTGGGTGAAACAAAATTACGTAAAAGTAAAGCGCGCGTAGTCGCGGCGACAAATCGTGACTTGCGCTCAGAAGTGCGTGAAGGTAATTTTAGGTCTGATTTGTATCATCGTTTAAGTGTATTCGCCGTTAAAGTACCACCACTGCGCGAGCTGGGTGAAGATAGTTTGATATTGCTTGAGCATTTTAAAAATTTTTATGCCAGCGAAACTGGTCAAAAAGCATTTAAGTTAGAAGATAAAGCTAAAAAGCATTGGCTGACTTATCACTTTCCAGGCAATGTACGTGAATTGCGTAATATTATCATTCGTTTGATTGCAAAATATGCAGGACAAGTCGTCAATGAGACACAACTTGCTGCCGAATTTGATTTGTCGAGACAAACAGAAATTGATGGCCCGCCTTCAGTTGGGGCGGGTGATTTGTCTGGTTATGCATTACAAGACTTACAAAGCCGTGCCAATGTGAATTTAGATCAAGTGTTGAAACAATGGGAAAAAGCCTATGTCGATGCAGCTATGCGTATTACGCATGGCAACTTGAGCCAAGCCGCTAAACTGCTAGGTATAAATCGTACAACTTTATATAGCCGAATTCAATTGCAAGAGGAAAAATAGAGTAGGCTATGTATTATGCGCATTTCGGATTAAAAGAACCGCCTTTCAAAATAACGCCAAATACCGAAGTATTTTTTACGGGAGGTAATCGCGGCGCAGTTTTAGATGCTATTACCTATGCGATTCTGAATGGCGAAGGCATCATAAAAATTGTCGGTGAAGTTGGTAGTGGTAAAACAATGTTATGTCGCATGCTGCAGGCCATGCTGCCTGAGCGCGTCGAAAGTATTTACTTAGCTAACCCGAGCGTAGCTCCAGAAGATGTTTTGCATGCTATTGCGTTTGAGTTGCAACTGAAGTTACCAAGAAATGCTGATCGCCTTAAAGTCATGCAGGCCTTACAAAAACACTTATTAAGCCAACATGCCGCTGATAAGCAGGTTGTAATTTTTGTTGAAGAAGCACAAGGAATGCCACTAGCGACCTTGGAAGAAATTCGATTGCTATCGAATTTAGAAACTAAGCATGACAAGCTGCTCCAAATTGTATTGTTCGGTCAGCCAGAATTAGATGAAAACTTAAATCAAACCAATATTAGACAATTGCGTGAGCGTATTACGCACAGTTTTAATTTAGCGCCATTACAATTTAAAGAAATTGAAGAGTATTTGATTTTTAGGCTACGCGCCGCAGGTTACTACGGACCACATTTGTTTTCTAAGCGTGCAATAAAAAAAATATCTAATGCCGCTCAAGGCTTGGTCCGCCGTGTGAATATTCTTGCTGACAAAGCGTTGCTCGCGGCCTTTGCCGATAATGTTTACCAGATCACCCCAAAGCATGTTGATTCAGCTATTTTAGATAGCGAGTTTGGGATTGAAAAATCAAGATCTCAGAAAAAAAAGTTTAAATTATTAGGGTTAGCAGCGTTATTATTGTTGGGTTTGCTTTTAGGGTATTTTGCGAATGTTTGGTATAGCGAGCAGGGTAGTCAAGATGCGAATGGTTCTGAAACTAAAGCAGTACAACAGCAAGCTGACAATCAAGTAGCTGAGATACAAAAGAATACTTCACCTACCAGCATACCTAGTGCAACCAATGAGTTGGTTGAAGTCGCTAAAATCGAAACCTTCTCCGAAGTTTCAAGCGATTTGCAGGGAGATGAAGATATTCTGAGTCAGCGCTTGCGTATTACTAATAGTTGGTTAAATAACCAGCCATCAAAAACTGTGAGTATTCAATTGATGGGTTCTGCTGACGTTGAACAATTAAGAACTGACTTGATCATGCTAAGCCAAAAAGTAGAATTAGATAAAATTTATGTCTATCGGACACAAGTCAATAATGCGCCATTTTTAAACGTGCTTTATGGCGATTTTTCTAATAGGGCTGATGCGATTAAGGCGCTCAAAAAATTACCCATAGAAATTCAAAAAAATAAACCGCAGTTGCGTACTGTTGCAGGGGTGTTACAAGAAACGAATCAGTTACCTTGATTAACGTATATTTACAAAGGTTTCAATTAGTTAGTATTGCATTTTAATGCTAATTATGGGATAACACCACAAGGTACTGAATTAACTGAGGGAGAAAGCACATCGTGCTTAGGAAAGACATTATGCAATTTCTAGCAAAGAATCTATTCTTTCTTGCTTCTAGTCTGATTATATCTGGCTGTGCGCACCAATCAAAAGTTGACCCTTCTGGTGGCCATATTGACGGTAGTGCCCCAGCGCAATCTATAGCAAATAATCAAACACAACAAGCAGCACCAATTCCTAAAACGATAAGAACTAGTCCTGTTTTACCGCCACCCAAAGCGACGTCTAAGGCCTTAACTTATAGTGTGGTAGTGAACGAAGTGCCAGTAAAGGAAATTTTGTTTGCATTAGCACGTGAGAGCAAGCTGAATGTTGATATTCACCCCTCCATCCAAGGTCGCGTTACATTAAATGCAGTTGATCAGACCTTGCCAGCAATTTTAGAGCGTTTAGCTAGGCAAGTTGATTTAACTTATAAGATGGAAAATAATGTGCTTAATATTACGCCAGATCAGCCTGAATTAAGGATATATAAAATTGATTACGTAAATATGAATCGTGATACAACAAGTTTTATCGGTTCTGCAACTGAAATTTCAACTACGGGACAAAGTGCCAACACAGGCGTTGGCGGGCAAGCAAGTACAACAAGCGCATCAGGTAATGGTACAAATAATAGTTCACGAACTTCAGTTACAAGCGAGTCGAACAATCATTTATGGGAGTCTTTGATTCTAAATATTAAAGAATTGTTAGCAGAAACTGATAAAGAAGTAATTGTGAAACGTTTTGGCACGCTGAACAATAACAATGTTAATAATATGGGAGCTAATGCTGAAGAGCTAGAGACTCTTGCAGGACAAAATAGCGCGGCAGTAGATCAGCTTGATGAACAACGTTCGGAATATAAGACATTATTTGCTGCCAATGTCATTGCCAATCCAGAAACAGGGGTGGTTAGTGTGCGTGCAACTAATAAGCAGCATATTAAAGTGCAAGAATTTATTGATCGCGTAATGGATAGCGCTAAGAAGCAGGTCCTTATTGAGGCAACCATTGTGGAAGTGCGCTTAAGTGATGGGTACCAAGCTGGCATTGACTGGAGCAGGCTAGGTAACTCAGCAACAAGTAGTGGGTTTACTTTTAGTCAGGACTTAAATGCCGATAATTTTACGCCTGGGAATATTAATACCCGTGCTACAGGCGATGGCTTAATTGCAGGTTACTTTAACCCGGCAAGTGCATTAGGTAATATTGCAGCATCCGTTAGTCTGCTTGAAGAATTTGGTGACACTAAAGTGCTATCTAGCCCAAAATTAATGGTGCTAAATAACCAAACAGCCGTGCTAAAAGTGGTCAATAATATTGTATATTTTACTGTTCAAACGGCACAGTCACAAGGTGCTATCGGTGGAAATATATTGGCGACAGTGAATACCATTCCCAATACAGTGCCGGTTGGTGTAGTGATGAGTGTGACGCCTCAGATTAATGATACTGCTAACGTTAATATTAATGTGCGACCTACGATATCTAGAGTAGTTGGGTTTGTGCAGGATCCAAATCCTAATTTGACAATCCCAAGTCGGATTCCAGAAATACAAGTACGTGAAATGGAATCTGTTTTACAGATTCGCAGCGGTAACACAGCAGTATTGGGTGGCTTGATGCAAGATGAAATTAAGCGTAACAGTCAACAGGTTCCAGGTCTCTCAGATATACCTGGTGTTGGTGGCGTGTTTACTGGCAGAGATGATGAGAATATTACAACAGAGTTAGTTATATTTTTGCGACCAACCGTGATTAGTAATGCCAGTTTAGAAAGTGATGAACTAAAAGCATATAAAAAATATCTACCTGCACAGCAGCTTCAAAGAGCAATAGAAGAAGCAAATTGATAAGTGGGTCATATTAAATATGAGTTTATTAATAAAAGCACTAGATAAGGCACAAGCAGAAAAAAAAGCACAGGCTACAGAAGCGAATAATGCGCTTAAAGCTGAGCAAAAAAAAAATAAACCTTCCAAGTCAAAAAAGAAGACGAAGGCAGAAAAGCATAAGAAGGTTAAAGTTGCTAAGCAGACAGCTTTTGAATTAGAAACTTCAAATATAAATGATCAAAAATTAGAGCAGCCAAACAAGAACCAGACGCCAGGTTTAACATTAAGTCCGCCTAAAGAAAACATTGTGACCGCAGAGCCAGATGAGAATATGGCTATTCCTGATGTGTTAAAAGAATCTGCCGCAGTAAAAGCAATAGAAAAAAAAGCGAAAGCATTGTCGATTGGTCCAACTGAAAGAGTAGCAAGTCTAGCTTCCACATCGTCAGTAAATGCAAAGCGAAAACCAAATGCAATTACTCCCACTGTTGATGTTGAGACTGACCTAGCCCCAAAAGTATCTTCTAAGCCAATAGAAAAATTGACGCCTAAAATCCTGCCGCCTTTGGCTAAACCTATACCATCACAATCTAACGCGGTTGTGAATAAATCTGAAGAGGTGTCTTCAGAGCGAGCAGCGAATGTATTTACGGTAAAACAAACAGATAAAGCCATTCAGCAAAACTCTATGTTACCGATAATTGTTGGGGCGGCATTCATCGCTTTGATTGCTTTGGCTGTATATTATTATCAGTTTATTGATTATTCACCAGAGATTGTCATTCCACCACGTAACGTAGTGCAGCGTACATCGGTAGAAAGCCCAGTAACAACAAATGTTATAAAACAAGATGTAGCGTCGAAAATGGCGTCACAATCAACGAATAATGCAATCACCACAGAGCAAGCAGAATTAGACGTGTCGCAAGTTAAAGCTGGGGTGATGCAAGACAAGGTAGCACCTAAATCAGCAATTACAGAACAAGTTATTGAAGCTGGGGCGCTTGCATTGTCTGATGCAAATCAAACACAAACGAATGAACTACGACAGACTAGTATATTTACAACTAACACCCAGGGCTCAGATATCCAAAACAATCTCACTGAAAACTCATTGGCGCCAACTGAAGAAATTGTTGCCCGTAAAAATAATGGGTTGAATCAGCTTGAAAATGAACCTAGGCTTATAAAGCTTGATAAAGTTGTGCTCTCAGAAAGTGCATCGATAGAAGTTACTAAAAATAAATCAGAAAATGCGATTAGCCCGCTGCTGATGGAAGCATATGAAGCTTATAACACGGGTAATGATGATCTTGCGCGCGAAAGTTATAAGAATGTGTTGCGTAAAGATTCATTGAATATCGATGCGATGTTAGGTTTAGCTGCGATTTCGACACGACAAAAGCGTAATTCAGATGCAAATGGTTGGTACCGCAAAGTATTGAGCTTGGCACCTAGAAATGCCACAGCCCAGTCAGGTTTATTATTTATTCAAGATCAAAGTAGTGCGCAGGTTAATGTCAGCAAAATTAAATCGATGTTGGCTGTTTCGCCTAGTGATGCTAGCCTATACGTGGCCTTAGGCAATTCGTATGGAGGTAAAAATGAATGGGGCGCTGCGCAGCAGGCATACTTTGAAGCTTATCGACTCAACCAAAGTGCAGAAAACGCATACAATCTTGGTATTAGTTTAGATCAATTAAATAAGCCTAAGCTGGCTTTACCTTATTACCAAGAAGCATTGGCAAAAATAGCGCAATTAAATACAACAGCGATTGATCAAGCAG
>CAZJUK010000046.1:0-13831 GCA_964549145.1 uncultured Methylophilaceae bacterium | reverse complement strand
AATCCGTCTGCCCTTTAATTCTCACTTCAGCTGCTGGGCCGGTCATAAAAAAGTTATCGCTGCGCAGAATCCCATTTTCTATTGTTGCCGTGGCGCTAATTGAATCATAAGCGAAACCTTGACTAAACAAATCTCTAAAATCCAACGTTAGTCTTCTTGGTAAGCTTTGCAAACTCAGTAAGCCAAGCAATCTTCCCACGCCAGGTTTGACTTTCAAAATTTGACCTTTATTGGCGTCAAGTTTGAAATTGCCATTCAGGCCTTTAGTTTTGAAATCTTGAGGGCTACCAGGCCATTGTAATTGTCCTGCAATATTTGCGTCTTTCCCTTTGATAACTTTATCTTGTCCAAACCGTTCTAAAGTATTTCCAACATTATTAATGCTTAGCGAAAAGTTAAGAAATGAATTAGGTTTGCGAGCCCAATTATGCCAAACACCATCAGCAGCTAGTGTGTCATCAGGGTTGCTTATCAATAATTTTTTGATGACCCAACTGTTATTACTCTCAAAAGCATTTAAGGTTAACTTGCCAAGTTTTTTATTTCCTAGTACAAAATTATCAGCAATTACATCTAAATCAGGGTAATGTTTTTCTTTTCGAATGATTGTTTCATTTTTCGGATCATCTATTTCATTAGCATCTGGGATGATTAAATTATTTAGTCGTGCAATAATTTTGCCAGACTGTGTTGTGTTCGTTGTATTTTCCCATAGAACATCACCATCAATCTCTTGACTCGATATTGTTATGTTTAGTCCTGAATCAACAGGCGATGCTGAAAGATTAAGTTGATTAATACTACGACTAAATATATCGAGTTTATTTACATTAAAGTCAGCTTTAGTAATGGTTAAGCTTTCATTACTTATACGCTTGTTACTGTTGTTTTTTTCAGTTTCATCAAAAAATGCAAGCCAGTCATCTGCATTCAAGTAATCTAGCTGGCCATGTATTGTAAGGCCCTTCGCGTCGGTAGCTTTTGCAGATGTTTTCAAGCCAATATCGCCATGACTAAAGCTTAAAACGCTATTTTTTTCTTCACGTAAGATCTCAGCAGAAATAATATCGCCATAGACCACTAAAAACTGGTCTTTATTTTCGATAGTTTGACTTTTAGCAATGCTAAATCTAGTTTCTTGCTCGCTAGATTTCCCTAAAGGAGCAGGTAAATTAATAGATAAGCCTTGCAAATTTGAACTAATTTTAAAATTAATTAAAGGGTTGGCCAAACTGAACTGACCAGCCCAGTTGGTATTGCCCTTTAATCTTCCGGGTAGGGAGCTGGCATAGCCCGTTAAGCTTTCATGCGAGGAGTTATTCGCAAACATGCTAATACCTTTGCCTGAAACCATCCCTTTTGCATTCACATTTATACCGCCATCAGCGCCAGTTTTTAAATTAAAATCTGCCGGTCCACCTAGCATGGCACCCGTCATTTTTTCAATATTAAGACCCGCCTCAGTAAAAGTGAGTGCGCCATTAAGTCGGCTAATTTCAGGGATGCCAATATCAGCATTAGTTAATAATGTCCCGTTTTCAACAGTATAAACACCTTTGTATTTTGACTTATCTATTTGCTCTAATGGTATCACCACATTGAGATCTAATTTTCCACTACCACTGGTTTTTAGGTTGTCTGTAAATCCTAAAGCAACATCTTTAACAGGACTTAGATTAACAAATTTAATGGCCTCTTTCATATTCCCTTGAGTGTTTGCAACAATGGTTAGTATAGGTGAGACTGTATTTAAATTAGGAATAGTAGTTTTGCATTTTGTGATTTTGTTACCAAGTATAGAGCCTTGATTCGTATTCAGCTCCATTCGGTTACCTTCAAATAGCAAATCTAAGCCTAAGCCCTCAATGGCTGGCCAGCTATCTCCATATACAAGTTCTGCGTTACTAATTTTTGCAGTTACTCGAAATAGCCCTAGATTCTTATTTAGTTTGTTTTGCTTTGTCACATAGGGGAAGTCAGTAAGATTGCCTTTAATTGTTAAGACAATATCTTTCGCTTTACCTGTTTTTATGGAGTTATCTAACCAGCTTATTGTGTCTGTATTAAGTGTGATCGGATAGTAGAAGGGGGCATATTGAATATCACCTCTACTAAACTTACCTGAAACATCCAGACTGCCACCTTTGATATTATTCATATCATATGTAGCGTTTAATATGCCTTGTATATGCGGATTATTAATAGCTAAATCGCGAGCTGTTATTTTAATTTTGTCTTCGCCATAATGCCGCCATGTAACCTTGCCATCAATTTTATTATTTGGTAGGGGCCAGCGAAGCACATCTTTAAAATCTAATATGGTGTTGTTTGAAGCTAGGGTTAATGTGCCAAAATCTTGATTTGCATTTATTGAGCCAGTCAGATTTTTAAAGCCTGGAATTGATTTGTATGCATTGATATTTAAGTCATTGAATTGACATTTTAATTCGTAACGTAGTAGTTTTTTCTGATCACCTTCCCAACTTAAAGCAATGTTTTTTAATTTTCCTATTGGTGCAATTGCCTCCAAATTCTCTACAATATCAGCAGGTAATATTTTCAATGTTTGAATTTGTTGAATCGCTGCTAAGTCGAATGTCTTAAGTTCTAGATCAGCTTTGATCCATGGTTCTTTATCGCGTATGGATTGCGTAAAATTGACTTGACCACCATCAATATTAAGTGACCCTGCTGTCAAGAGTTTAATATGCTGCGCATTAAATTCCTTTACATTGTTGTAGTTAGAGAATTTAAGTTCACCAGAAAAAACAATAGCATTAAAAGGTTCCACACTATTTTTTTTACTAATGGATAAGTCAGATAAAGCTAGGTTCGTTTTAATGTCGGTAATTTTATTTTTTGAAAAACTTAACCAGACTTTGGTGTTACCTTTTCCGCTATTTATTTGAAATGGATAATCTATCCAAGTTTTCCATGCAGTTAAATCCGCATCTGAAATGCTTAAGTAAGCCTTCCCATGCCATGTTTTAATTTGCTCTAAGTCACTACCAAAAAAACTGCCGTTGATATAAACCGGTTTGCTTGTGCCAGAAGAAGGAGTTGCGGAGGCTGAAAAGAAGCTTTGACCAATCAGTTTGCTTATCGGTGGGTTGCTGAGTGTGAAATTTACTTTGTTTAAAGAGAGCGGTGGCGCTTGGCGCAACTCGTCTTGCCAAACAATTGTAGAGTTTTTGATATTAAGCGCGGACTGTTTAAGTAACCAGTTTGCTAAGTCTGGTTTTCCTTTTCCAGTTAAAGCGATGCCAGCAACATAAATAGCACCATCTTTTTTACGTTGAATGGTAAGTTTTATATCTTTTAATAAAATTTCCGACATCTGCAGATGCAATAGTGGAATACTTAACCAAGAAAATGTGCCTCTTACATTTGTAAGATGTATCCTAGATACATTTTGATTGTCTAAAATATCAAGATCACGAATAAGTACTCTTGGTGAAATGCCATCCCAATCAGTGATGATTTCACCAATATTTACTTTTAAACCAATCTTTTCAGTCATCTTAGTGCTTATGTCTTGTTTGTAGTGATTGATATTGGGGAAAATAACAAAACGGGTGATAGCGATGCTAATTAGAACCAATGCAACTAAAACAATGATTGCAACTATTAGCCATCGGTAAATTTTTTTAATGACAATCATGACTAGTTGCTCAAGGGGTTAAATTCCAAACAGACATAAGCAAAATAACAATTGCACTGTCAATTAAACGTTAAAAGTAATACTCCTATATTAGCATTTAAGTCTGCCTAAGTTATGAATTTAACGGTTAATTTATGTATACATTATCAATTAATTCTTTATTTCTCATTACTTAATAAATAAATTTGAAGAGATTGCTTTAAAATATCGCTTTCATTAGTTTCATTAACCTATAGAGCTTAGTTTGATTCAATTTAAGAACATCACTATTGTGCGCGGTATTAAAGTTTTAATACAGTCAGCAACCCTGCAATTCCATCCCGGTCATAAAGTCGGTTTAACTGGTGCCAATGGCACAGGCAAGTCTAGCTTGTTCTCTTTGCTAAGAGGTGAGTTACAAGCAGATAAAGGGGAATTAGCAATGCCTCCGAGTTGGGTGATTGCGCATGTTGCGCAAGAAACGCCAGCCCTAAAAACTGCTGCTATTCAATTCGTGCTTGATGGCGATGAAGAGTTATGCAAAATTGAACATGCATTACAAGAAGCAGAGCAGTTGGAACAGGGGGAGTTGATTGCTGAATTACATAGCCGCTTAACAGATATTGAGGGTTACTCAGCGAGAGCGCGTGCTGCTGGTTTAATGGACGGATTAGGTTTCTCTCAAGCTGACTTAGAAAAACCGGTGGCAATATTTTCTGGTGGATGGCGAGTTCGTTTAAATTTAGCCCGTGCATTAATGTGCCGTTCAGATTTGCTATTACTCGATGAGCCAACCAATCATCTAGACTTAGATGCTGTGATTTGGTTAGAAAGCTGGCTAAAAACCTATAACGGTATGCTGTTGTTAATTTCACATGATAGGGATTTCTTAGATGCTATTGTCGAGCATATAGCTCATATTGAGCATCAAACGCTCACACTTTATCGCGGCGGATACAGCGATTTCGAGCGCCAACGTGCAGAGAAACTATCCTTGCAACAATCCATGTATGAGCGCCAACAACGTAAAGTTGCTCATTTGCATAGTTATATCGATCGCTTCAAAGCTAAGGCAACCAAAGCACGGCAAGCACAAAGCAGAATCAAAGCTTTAGAACGTATGGAAATGATTAGTGCTGCACATATTGATTCGCAATTTAGTTTTAGTTTTAGGCCGCCAATTAGTGCACCAGAGCCTTTGCTGGCATTGAGTAAAGTGCAAACAGGGTATGGTCAAAATATAATTTTAAACAATGTCAATCTGACGCTTCGGCCAGGAGAAAGGCTAGGCTTGCTTGGCCGTAATGGCGCAGGGAAATCTACGTTAATTAAAATGCTATCTGGCGAGTTAAAAGTACTCGCTGGCAAACGAACAGAAGGCAAAGATTTAAATATTGCCTATTTTGCACAGCATCAACTTGAGCAATTAAGGCCTAACGAATCACCATTGCAACACATGCAACGTTTAGATAGTGAAGCCCGTGAACAAGCATTGCTGAATTATCTTGGTGGCTTTGATTTTCGGGGAGATATGGCACGAAGTGTTTGTAAAGACTTTTCTGGCGGTGAGAAATCTCGCCTAGCTTTAGCCTTATTGATTTGGACACAACCTAGTTTATTATTGCTAGATGAGCCGACTAACCATTTGGATATTGAAATGCGACATGCGCTCACATTGGCATTGCAAGAATACAATGGGGGAGTCGTTATGGTATCGCATGATAGAGCGATGCTGCGTGCCAGTTGTGATCAGTTTGTTTTAGTAAATGATGGAAGTGCAGTTGATTTTGATGGCGATTTGGATGATTATGCTGCTTGGTTAGCACAACAGAGACATGTCGATAAAGAGGCCGATTTAGCCGAATCAGCGTCAGAAAAAAGCAAAACTAATCGATATGCAAAAAACAAAGCCGATAAACAGGCGCGTATTGTTGCACGTCGACCTTTAATTAAAGAATACAAAAAGCTAGAAGCGAATATTGAAGGCTGGCAACAAGAAAAGCAACAATGTGACATTCGGCTCAATGACACTGCATTATACGAAGTAGCTGATAAAACTGAATTGCAAGCTTTGTTAAAAACCCAATCTGCGTTAACGTTGGATATTGAGCGGGCGGAAACGAGATGGCTCGTGGTTTATGAAGAATTAGAAGCATTACCAGAAATTAATTAAAATTGATGAAAGAACTATTATGGAAATAAATTATTCAGAGCGTCTTAAACTTTTACATGGCCTCTGCTTGGCAGAAATTAATGCTGATGGCGCAAAACCGAGTGCAGAGTTAGACGAATACGACCCTTTAGATGCTGCTAATTTTTTGGCTAGCTTTATTACATTCAATGCCATCAAGTCGGCTGGTCGTCACCCTGGACAAGAACGTTCTGATAACATTGACATGCTAAGTGTTTACCAGGCATTTGGTTTGTTAATATTTGCATTTTTAACCACGCCTCTTGCACAAGAAGAAATCAAACCTGATTTCCAAGCCACTCAAGTGACGCTTGCAAAAACTTTATTTGCTGGGATTAATGATGAGCAGATGATTGAGTTGATTAACGCAGGCCTAAACAAAGTTAAATTGATTAGCGACACTGATGTAGAGCATTGGAGTGAGTTCCGTGAAAATCTAGATAAGCTAGCAGTAAGTTTTGTCATCGCCGGCACCGATGATGAAAGTCCGCATTCTAAAGAAGAAGTGCTGCCTTTGTTTGGGCAGTTATTGAGCCAGTTGTGCGAGGCATTTGAAGCTGCTTAATTAGTAAACTAAGGTACTGATTTTTCAGTACCTTAGTTTAAAAAGGAGACTTAAGCTATTTCTCGCGTTTCTTCAAACTTAATATTTGGGTAGCGTTCTTGTGCCATTTGTAAGTTAACGTGATTTGGCGCCAAATAAACATAGTCATCGGCCACATCTAGTGCCACATTAAACCCATATTTATCAGCAATTGCTTTTAATTCATCATCCGAGCCATGCAGCCAGCGGGTTGTAAAGCAATCATAGGGTTCAAAAATCATATCTACCCCATATTCATGCTCTAAACGATGCGCCACCACATCGAACTGCAACATACCTACCGCACCTAAAATTAAATCGTTTGAAAGTAGTGGTCTAAATAGTTGTGCTGCGCCTTCTTCTGATAATTGTTTAAGGCCAATTTGTAATTGTTTCATTTTCATTGGGTTTTTAATACGTGCACGACGAAAAAACTCAGGAGCAAATGAAGGAATGCCTATAAATTTTAATTGTTCACTCTCTGTGAACGTATCACCCAATTTAATTGTGCCATGATTGGGTATGCCAATGATGTCGCCTGAATAAGCTTCATCCATAATAGTGCGATCTTGTGCCATAAACGTGATCGCATTATTGACATTAAGGGTTTTTCCCGTAGCTGTTTGTTTTAACTTCATGCCTCGTTTAAAACGACCAGAGCATAAGCGTAAAAACGCAATACGATCGCGATGTTTAGGATCCATGTTAGCTTGTATTTTAAATACAAAGCCTGAAAACTTCGCTTCGTCAGGAACGATTTCACGGCTAGCTGTCATCCTTGGCAACGGCCCAGGGGAGAGATCGACGACTGCATCTAATAATGATTGCACGCCAAAATTATTTATTGCAGAGCCAAAAAATACAGGCGTTTGCTTGCCACTTAAATAACGTGCTTTATCAAAGCGGTGCGATGCGCCGCGGACTAGTTCCACATCAATGCGCAAATCATTTGCTTGGCTACCAATTAACTCATCTAAACGTGGATTGTCTAATCCTTTAATCGTCTCAGAGGTGCCTTTTTCTGCATGTGGGTTAAAAAAGCTAATCTCATCATTATATATATGATATACACCACGAAATGTTTTGCCCATGCCAATCGGCCAAGTCATTGGTGCACATTCCATCCCTAAGGTTGACTCAATTTCATCGAGCAACTCAATCGGCTCACGACTTTCACGGTCTAGCTTGTTGATAAAGGTAATAATTGGCGTGTCGCGCATTCGACAAACATTGAGCAACTTAATTGTTTGTGCTTCTACGCCGTTAACCGAGTCAATCACCATCACTGCGGAATCGACTGCGGTTAATGTGCGATAGGTGTCTTCTGAGAAATCATCATGGCCAGGTGTGTCTAGCAAATTAATCATGTGCTCGCGATAAGGAAACTGCATCACAGATGAGGTGACTGAGATACCACGTTGTTTTTCTAACTCCATCCAATCTGAAGTTGCATGCCGTTCAGCTTTACGCCCACGCACTTCACCGGCTACTTGAATGGCACCACCGAACCAAAGGAGTTTTTCCGTTAGTGTAGTTTTACCTGCATCAGGGTGGGAAATAATAGCAAAGGTACGACGGCGCGTGATTTCTTCTTTTAAGGTGCTCATCTTTTAAACAAATAGTGGTTTAAATTGGAAAAGCGTTATTGTAACTGATTAGTCATTCATGAATAATCAGTATTTGTTACATACTAGCTTTACTCTAAACGCTAACATTTATGAAAAACAAGTTTTTTATAAACTATTTAAAGCTAAGTTATTTAAACCTTGGCTATTAAATAATATCTTTCAATTGATCAAGAATTGCAGGGTTTTCTAGCGTCGATATATCAGAAGTGATTTCTTCACCTTTGGCCAAGCTTCTTAACAAGCGACGCATGATTTTTCCAGACCGGGTTTTTGGTAAGTTGTCACCAAAACGAATTTCACTAGGTTTTGCGATTGGGCCAATTTCTTTACCTACCCAATTTCTAAGTTCAGCAACTATAGATTTAGCTTCTTCACCTGTTGGACGTTCACCTTTTAAAACAACATAGGCAACGATGGATTCGCCTTTAATATTGTCGGGTTTGCCCACAACAGCTGCTTCAGCTACCAGACTATTGGCAACCAATGCTGATTCAATTTCCATAGTGCCTAAGCGATGGCCTGATACATTAAGCACGTCATCAATACGGCCCATGATAGTGAAGTTGCCTGTCTCTTTATCGCGAATAGCACCATCACCTGCAAGATAATTTTTGCCGCCTAATTCTTCTGGGAAATAGGCACTTTTGAAACGTTCTGGGTCACCATAAATTGTACGTATCATTGAAGGCCACGGTTTTTTAATCACTAATAAACCACCTTCGCCCCAAGGTACATCTTTGCCTGTTTCGTCGACGACATCAATATCGATACCAGGGAAGGGTAGCGTGCAAGACCCTGGCACTAATGATGTTGCGCCTGGCAATGGAGTAATAACATGACCCCCAGTTTCTGTTTGCCAGAAAGTATCGACGATTGGACAATTACTACCGCCAATTTGTTCGTGATACCACATCCATGCCTCTGGATTAATAGGTTCGCCTACTGTGCCTAATAAGCGCAAACTTGATAAATTGAAATTTTTTGGATGTGTACTCTCGTTTGTTTCACCTGCTTTAATCAATGAGCGAATAGCAGTAGGTGCTGTATAGAAAACACTAATTTTATGTTTTTCGACCATCCGCCAAAAGCGGCTCGCATCAGGGTAAGTGGGCACGCCTTCAAATACAATTTGCGTTGCGCCCATCGCTAATGGACCATAGGTTACATAGCTATGGCCAGTAATCCAGCCAACATCAGCGGTACACCAGTAAATGTCATCAGGTTTGATGTCGAAAGTCCAGCGCATGGTGTTCATCGCATGCAATAAATAACCAGCCGAGCTGTGCTGTACACCTTTTGGCTTGCCTGTCGAACCTGACGTATATAAAACAAATAATGGATGCTCAGCATTCACCATTATAGGGGGGCATTCATCTGATTGGTTCGCGATTAAATCATGCCACCAAATATCATGCGTATTCCAAGTAATTTCTTGCTCTGTTTTTTTGAGTACAACGATATTTTTAATATTTTCGCAGCCACCCATTTCAAGGCCATCGTCCACAGCTTTTTTAAGCGGTAATGTTTTACCTGCACGAAATTGATAGTCTGCAGTAATGACAGCAACTGCACCTGCATTGATAATTCGTTCGTTCAAACTTTTTGCGGAGAAACCACCAAACACTACCGAATGAACTAGGCCCAATCGAGCACAAGCTTGCATGGCGACAATAGCTTCAATACCCATTGGCAAGTAGATGATGATACGATCGCCAATATTTAAATTAAGTGTTTTTAGGCCATTCGAAAACTGGCATACTTGATGATAAAGTGCTTTGTAAGTGACGTTTTTTACATCACCATTATCTGCTTCAAAAATAATGGCTGTTTTATTTGGAATTGTCTTTAGATGTCTATCTAGGCAGTTTGCTGAAACGTTTAGCTCGCCATCCTCAAACCATTTATAAAATGGTGCGTTTTCTTCATTAAGAGTTTTTGTAAATGGTTTATGCCAAATTAATAATTCACGTGCAAGTGTTGCCCAAAACCCTTCGTAGTCTGATTCAGCTGCCGCACATAACTGTTGATATGCGCTCATGCCAGAAACATTTGCACTTTTAACAAATGCTTGATTTGGTTCAAATACTCTATTTTCGTGCATTACTGATTCAATTGACATACAACTTCCCCTAATGATGCATAAGACATTTATAATTTATCTTATGTAAGATAACACTTGAAAAAAGTTGAACAATTCCATGCTAACTTTGAACACAATTCTATCAGAAAACCGCACCAAGTCTAATGCAGAGAGCAATATTGCGATTGCGGCAAAGTGTAGTCCATTTTTTACAAGGTTGCTGACCAATAACAATGCTTTGCTGCAAGATCTGCTAGAGAATCTAGCCAAACCTTATCAATTAGACACAATGCAAGATTTTCTTACATCTAACGAAATTTCCAAAAAAATGGATGATGAGGATTCTTTAAAGCACCATTGTCGCCAGTTAAGGCAGGCTGTTTTAGCACGTATTATTGTTCGAGATATTGCAGGTTTAGCTGATTTTCATGAGGTTGTAGAAGCAATATCAGCATTAGCCGAAGTGACGATTAAATATGCAATTAAGTTTTACACTCAAGCGTTAAACAAAAAGTATGGCTGCCCAAAAAGTGAAGAGGGAATTACTCAACAACTTATAGTAATAGGGATGGGGAAGCTGGGAGGCAAAGAGCTTAATGTATCTTCGGATATTGATTTAATTTTTGCCTATGAGGCAGCTGGTGAAACTGATGGTGATACATCTAATTCAGAAGAAATTAGTGAGCGTATAAGCAATCAAGAATATTTTACTAAATTAGGTAAAAAATTAATTTCGGCGTTAGATGATGTCACAGAGGATGGTTTTGTTTTTAGGATGGATATGCGTTTGCGTCCATTTGGTTCAGAAGGTGCCTTAGTTTGTAGCGTTGATGCTTTGGTGGATTATTATCAAAATTATGGTCGTGAATGGGAGCGCTATGCCTTGATAAAAGGGCGTGTAGTAGCAGGGCCATCTGCGCTTATTAGCAAAGCACTTAAGCCATTTGTATTTAGAAAGTATTTAGATTACAACGCTTATGCCTCAATGCGTGATCTGAAAGTGCAAATTCAACGTGATGTCGTGCAGCGTGGCTTAGAAAATAACATTAAGCTAGGGCGTGGCGGTATTCGAGAAATTGAATTTATTGCTCAGGTATTTCAATTGATACGCGGTGGCCAAGAGGCTGAGTTGCAAATTAGACCAACACTAGAAGTGTTGGCGTTGTTAGGACAGCATGGCACGGTAGATAAAAATACTGTGCAACAATTAAGTGAAAGTTATGTGTTTTTACGTAATCTAGAGCATCGCTTGATGTATATAGACGATCAGCAAACCCATGAGTTGCCAACTGCTGAAGTGTCTAGGCAGTATGTTTTAAAGATGATGAATTTGCCAGATTGGGATGCATTTTTAATAGTACTCAACGAGCATCGTAAGATTGTTCAAGCCCACTTTGATGCAGTGTTTAGCGATATAAACGAAACCAATGACGGTAAAGAGACTGCGATATGGCAGGGCGAGTTAGCTGATGATATGGCGGCTGAACATTTGCAAGTGATAGGTTATGACGATGGTTTACAAACTTATCGACTTTTACAAACATTGCATGCAAGTAAGCGTTATCAATTATTGCCAGAAAAGAGCAAACAGCGCTTTGATCAATTGATGCCAAATGTGATTGAGCAAGCTGCGATGCTTGATAACTCTTATGATGCGTTGTTACGAACGATTAACTTAGTAGAAAGAGTATGCCGTCGCGCCAGTTATTTAGCCTTCTTGTCTGAGTTTCCACCAGCATTAAATTTAGTCATTAAACTATGCGCGGCAAGCCCTTGGTTAACTGATTATTTGAGTTCGCATCCTATTTTATTGGATGAGTTGATAGACGTTGATACGCTTTATCAAGTACCTGATTTTTTGGAACTAAAAGCTGAGCTTAATAAGAAAATGCAGCAGTTTTCTGGTGATGCAGAAATGCAAATGGACGCTATGCGAGACTTCAAACATTCAGCTACTCTGCGTTTTGCGACACAAGATATTGCAGGCTCTGTAACGATTGAAACGCTTTCAGATTATCTAAGTCAGCTAGCAAAAATTATTCTAGAGGTTAGCTTGGAAATTGTTTGGCAAGCCTTGAAAGTTAAGCATATTGACACCCCTAAGTTTGCCGTAATTGGTTACGGCAAGTTAGGTGGTAAAGAGCTTGGTTATATGTCTGATTTGGACATTATTTTTCTTTATCAAGACGGTCACCCGGATGCCTCTGATATTTATGCAAAATATGCGCAGCGTATCAACAATTGGTTTAATAGTATTACGAATGCAGGGCTGCTATATGACACTGATTTGCAACTACGACCAGATGGCAATAGTGGTTTGCTTGTGAGTAGTGTTAAGGCATTTGAAAGCTATCAGCTTAACAAAGCCTGGGTTTGGGAACACCAAGCCATCACACGGGCAAGTTTTATTGCTGGCGATGCAAGTATTGGAGAAATGTTTGAAACAATACGTACCGCAGTGATTCGCCAACCTAGTGATACACAAGCACTAAAAGCGAGCGTAGTGGAGATGCGCACCAAAATGCGTGAAGCCAAACATATTAAAGAAGGTGTTTTTGACATTAAACAAAGTGCTGGCAGCATTATTGATGTGGAGTTTATTGTGCAATATTTAGTGCTGCTACACGCGCATAAACATGCTGAACTAGCTGATAACATCGGCAATATTGCACTGTTAAATCAGCTTGGTAAATTAGGCATTATTGATGCAACATTAGCGCATAAAACAGCAGATGCTTATCGTGAATATAGACGTATGCAGCATGCCGCACGATTGCAAGGCGGCAATCAAATTAAAATAGACGGCGATGCACTAAAAGAAAGTACAGAAGTGGTTAAACGGTTATGGGCTGAGGTGTTCAACTAAATTCAGCAGCCGTTTTGCCAGTAGACTTTCTAATCCGGTAGATTTACCAATTTAGTGCTGCTGTTTTTACAGGGCTATCCCAATGTTGTTTAATTTCATTATCAAGCAAGCAAACTGTAATAGAAGCACCTGCCATATCAATGGCAGTGGTGTAGTTGCCAACTAGGGTTCTGGCTACATTGAAGCCTGCTTGCTCAAGTAATTTTGTAGCTGTGTTATAAATTAAGTACAACTCCATTAGTGGTGTAGCGCCTAACCCATTGACTACTAACAAAATTCCTTTATTATTTTTTCCTACCAAGTTATTTAGTTTTAAATCTTTGGCTTTAAAGTCTGCCAAAATCGCATCAACCATGTCTTTTACAATCGCATCAGCTTCACGCATTGTTTCACGTTGGCGACCAGGCTCACCATGAATGCCTACCCCCATTTCAATTTCTGTTTCTGAAAGTTCAAAAGTAGGGCGGCCAGCGGCGGGCACAGTGCAGCTCGTAAAGGCCACGCCGATACTTGCTGTTCTTTCGTTGACTTTGTCACCTAGGGCTTTGCAGTCCGCTAGATCTGCGCCTGATTCTGCGATACTGCCGATACATTTTTCTACAATCACGGTACCCGCAACACCGCGACGACCTTCGGTATAAGTGCTGTTAATCACAGCGCAATCGTCACTAGTCATCACGGTAGCATGTTCAAATGCCAGCATTTCAGCGGCCATTTCAAAGTTCATCACATCGCCCGCATAGTTTTTTACAATAAACAATATCCCTTTGTCGGCGTGCACCGCTTCAGCAGCAGTAATCATTTGGACTGGTGTTGGCGAGGTGAATACTTGACCAGGACAGG
>CAZJUK010000045.1:0-14243 GCA_964549145.1 uncultured Methylophilaceae bacterium | reverse complement strand
TTACTCTAACTTGCACCACTGCACCGTTTTCTGCAATCTCCGCGGCCTTAACCTCTACAGCACTAGATATTGTGTAATCATCAGCGCCCATTTCTTTAAGCGTATCTGCTAAATTTTTTGCATTGAAACTTTTTGCTTCCCATTCAGCAGCTATCGCTTTGTTAATACCATAAAAACTACTAACAGCTGCCAACCCTAACACTGAGCTTAGCCGTAAAAAGTCCCTTTTACTTATATTTAAATCCATCGCTGTCTCCTTACTTTCATTCATATTATTTGCCATCTTTTAGCTTCCTTTTAATATCCAATTGACTAACACCTTAACATCAACATCACTTACTGTTGATTGTGCTGGCATAGGAATTTCACCCCAAGTCCCACTTGTTCCCTTTTTAACTTTTTCCGCCAATTTTACACTAGCAGTTTCGTCAGACTTATACTTTGCTGCAATCTCATTAAAGCCTGGCCCTACTATTTTGTTGTTTATGCCATGACAAGTCAGACAGTTATGCTTTTTAGCTAAACCCATCATATCC
This sequence comes from uncultured Methylophilaceae bacterium, assembly GCA_964549145.1. Taxonomy (GTDB): domain Bacteria; phylum Pseudomonadota; class Gammaproteobacteria; order Burkholderiales; family Methylophilaceae. The sequence continues at coordinate 13,707 of CAZJUK010000045.1, read as the reverse complement.
AATTTAACGTCAGCCGCCTGATCTGCTTTACCGACTGCAGCTTGATGTTGTCTTGCAATAGATTCTTTTAGCGTTTTCGCTGGAGGCTGAGTCGTATCAATGCCGCGTACAGCACCAAACGTACGGTTTTGATGTTGGATATTGCCATGCGTATTTCTTGCAGAGTCCGGATAAAATGATGTCACTTTATTTAATGTTTTACAGTTACTCATACATGCAACACTTTTAACATCAGGCTTTCCATTCACTTTGCCTAAGCCGTGCTTGCCAGTCATACCATTTCGATTTGGCATTAGTTGCTGCACTTCTGAGATGTTTTTATCTGTAAGCGTAAAGTCCTCTGGAATAATTTCCGCAAGGCTTAGAATATAAGCAGTCACTGCATATACCTCATCGGCTGAAAGTGATTTTGGTGCCGTCCATGGCATCGCTCGATTAATATAATCCCATAAGGTTGAAATGGTCGCCACCTTCATCAGTGTTGTTTTCTGTGGTTGCTCATTACCAACCAAACCTGCTACACGCCCAGAAACGATATCTTCTGCTATTATGCCCCCAACAATCGGCGTAAACACTTCATTAGACTCGCCAAAAGTACCATGGCAAGATGTGCATTTTGCTTCCCATACCTCTTCACCTTGCTCGACACTACCAGACCCGATTGGCAGGCCTTTAAAATCCGGGCGTACATCGATATCCCAAGCTTTTATCTCTTGCGCTGTGGCTGTACGGCCGATGTTTGTATATTTTTCTGCATAGGCATTCGATGCGAGCAAAACAATGGCAACAACCAAACTAATACGTTTGAACATTTGTTAACTCCCCAGATGCTGCTAGCTGCCATGACTGTATCGCATTGTTGTGGTAAACAGATCGCGTGCCGCGAACTTCTCGCAGTTCATTAATTTTTGGTTGAACATAGCCTGTTTCATCTATTGCTCTAGATTGCAATATGGTTGGCGAGCCGTCCCATACCCAGTTAATATTAAAGCGTGTCAAACACTTGGTTAATAATGGCGCTTCAAGTCTTGCTGTCTTCCAATTTTTACCGCCATCAACTGAAACGTCTACACGCTTCACTTTACCGCGACCAGACCAAGCTAAACCAGTAATATTGTAGAAGCCTTTATCTAACAACTTTTGCCCAGCTGAGGGTGAAGTAATAACAGATTTACATTCTTGTATAGAAGTATATTGTCGATACATTCCATCTGGCATTAAGTCGATATAATGCACAGCCTCATCCTTTGTTGCATATGGCTTATCACCGACCTCCAATCTGCGTAGCCATTTGACCCAAGAAACGCCCTGCACACCAGGCACAACTAAACGTAATGGATACCCATTTTCCGGTCGTAGCATTTCACCATTCATTGCCCAAGCAACAATTACATCATCCAAAGCTTGGCCGATAGGTATTGTTCTTGTCATACCTGAACCATCACTACCTTCTGCCAGGATGAACTTTCCATTCTTTTTATCGTAGCCACAGTCTTCAAGCAAGACAGATAGTGGCACGCCAGTAAACTCACTACAGCTCAGCATGCCATGCGTATATTGCACGGTAGGCACAGCAACATTGCCCCACTCCATTGCTGTATTAGCACCACATTCAATGAAATGCATCCGTGATACTGAAGGCAAACGCATTAAATCATCCATGGCATAAACTTTGGCATTATCCACCAAGCCATTAATCATCAACCTGTGCTTGCTTGGGTCAATATCGTGCCAACCCTGATGGTGACGCTCAAAATGCAGCCCGCTAGGCGTAATAATTCCAAACAAACCTTGTAAAGGCGCAAAAGAAACTGATGCAGCCGAAACTCTTGTTAAACCTGGCGATTCTCTGCGCAGCAAGTTGGTTTCGTGCTTTGATGGCACACCATATGGGTTGGCAGCGACAGGATTACCCAATGTTGTTGAATGCTCGGGAAGAGTTGTTATGTTTGTATCACTCTTAGGCGACGTAGCTGCTGCTGCAATTGCAGAACCGCCAACCACAGCGGACCCAGCTGCTAAGAAACTTTTTACCAAAAAACCACGTCGATCTTTGTTGAGCCCCTTAGTGGTAATTTCATGCGTTAAGTCAGCATCCAAAAAGTTTTCAGGAGCAGGCGAAATTCGCCCAGTTTTTTTTATCTTATCCACCATACAAATGCCTATAACTTCCTGATTCATTTTCTATAGAAAACAATGCCATTTCTTTAATAGCCTAGAGAACACATATTTTGAATTTTTTATACTTACTCATCTAAGGTGTCACCAGAACCACCCATTTCTGCTGGAAGATCTTTCATTTTAGGCAATCCGTCTTTAATGCATAGCTCTGTTTCTTCATAAAACACATGTACACCTGGCTTGAAAGTAAAATCTTTAATAACAGCGGCATATACATCAACCAATCCCCCACCCAATTCCGGATGCTCTGTGAATACATGACCGCCACAAGTTTTACACCATTTGCGAGCGCTTCTAGGTGTTTTGTTAAAACTACCGATGTTGTTGTTTCCTTTTGTTACCTCAACAGCCTCAGGCTTCCATAAGGTAAATGCGTTCACTGGCCCTGCTGACCAAGTACGGCAAGACTCACAATGACAATAGCCCATACCCGCTGGCTCACCAGTAACTTTTAACTGAACATCACCACAAAAACAGCTAGCTTCGTAAGATTTAACATCGCTCATTGCTACCATCTCCCTAAGAAAAATTGAAAACCAATGGAAGAAAGGTTAACGGTTATACCAACTTACTTCTAGAGTAAAACTACCTATTTAATAAATATAATTGCGAGCTAAAATGACTTTTAAGATGGGTCAAAGAAAAAGATACTTAAGGTTACTTATCCAACCTAAATAACGATGCTTTATATTCGCAGCAGAGAAGATATTTTTAAAGCTAGCCAACTAAAAGTCTTATTAAAAATTACTATAAATAGTACAGCTCTGAGAATGAAATTAGATAGCTGTTATAGGAAATAAACAACTCGAAGTTATTTAAAGTGCATTTAGTGGTATTTTTAAATAATTCACGCCATTGTCTTCTGCTTTAGGTAGCTCACCTGCACGTATATTGATTTGAATTGACGGCAATATTAATGTTGGCATATCTAGCGTTGCATCTCTTGCCAACCTCTTCTCAACAAATTGTTTTTCACTAATGCTATCGTTAATTTGTATATTGTTTTCACGTTCTTCACCGACGGTTGTCTCCCATGTTGGCTCACGCCCTGATGGGGGATAATCATGGCATAAAAATAGACGTGTTTCAGATGGCAAACTAAATAGATTTTGAACAGACTGATAAAGAATATGAGCATCACCACCTGGAAAATCACATCGCGCCGTGCCTACATCTGGCATAAATAATGTATCCCCAATGAACACAGTATTTCGTTCAACAACATACGCCATATCAGCTGGCGTATGCCCTGGCACATGCATCGCTATTACTTGCAAATCACCAATTTGAAATACTTCATCGTCTGAAAACAGATAATCGAACTGCTTACCATTAATATCAAAATCAGACTCTAAATTAAAAACTTTTTTAAATACCCCTTGCACCTTTTTTATACTCTCACCGATGCCGATTTTTCCACCAAGCTGTTGTCGCAAATAGGGCGCTGCTGACACATGATCAGCATGGACATGCGTCTCTAATAACCACTGCGCTCTTAAGTCATTGCCACGAACAAAATCAATAATATGGTCCGCAGATGTTGTGCTCAACCTGCCAGATTTAGGATTGAAATCCATCACTGAATCTATAATGGCACACTGGCCACCTGGAGCCGCGTAGACTACATGAGAAATGGTCGATGTTGCTTTATCAAAAAAAGATTTTACAATAGGCATTTGCACGTCAACTTTAGTTGTCATTGATCAAATCATCCGAATTAATTAATTTCGGTATAATATATATATTTATATATTGATTGTCAAAATATAATGACTAAATCATTTAAGGAATCACATGAAATCAGAACTTTCGTTTACAGACATGTCTGCGCTCAGAGAGTCTGCCAGCACTGCTAGCTCACTACTTAAAGTGCTAGCCAACGAAGATCGCTTACTGATTCTCTGCCAACTAACACAGGGTGAACGAAATGTAGGTGAAATTGAGGCTTTAGTAAGCATTTCTCAACCAACGCTATCCCAACAGCTAACAGTGCTACGCGAAGAAGGTATCGTGAATACGCGGAGAAAAGGCAAATTCATCTATTACAGCCTTGCTAGTTTTGAAATCATTCAAATTATGCAAACCATGTCAAAACTATACTGCGGAAAGCTAATGGGCACTACAAAATCATGATTTGCACTTTAATAAATACTTTTCTTTAATCAACATTAAAAAAACTAATTTTTTTGATAACTAAACTAACTAGGGTCTTGCCTTGTTAATTTTGTTGTTATTTCGTTATATGCTAAATGCCCACTTAAAAAACATTTACCTGTTAGCTCTTTAAAAAACTCTGTATGTTCCAAAGTATCTAAAACTGGTCCTTTTACCTCTGCAATATGTAGCTTTTTATCTAGTTTACTCAAGGCGCGATTAATATCACTGAGAACAATTAATGCAGTCGTATCTATCCTATTAACAGCAGGCATTAATAGTAATACATCCGTCAGATGTGGCTTATCTACCATCTGAGCATAAATTAAATCTTCAAACGCTTGCACATTACCAAAAAATAAATTTTCATCCACTCTCAGCGTCAGCACATTAGAGTCAACTTCAACGGGATATCTTTCAACGTTTCTAAAATGTTCCGTATTTGGAATCCTGCCTACAATCGCAATATGTGGGCGACTCGCTCGCCATAAATACGCTCCTAGGGAAAAAGCAACTCCCATTAAAATGCCTTTTTCAACACCAAATGCAATAAGACCTAGAAAAGTAAAAATAAATGCTGCTGAATCAGCTTTATCAAATTGCCAAGTTTTTTTCAACGTTGAAAAATCAAGTAATCCTAAGACTGCAACGATAATTGTTGCAGAAAGCACTGCTTGAGGTAAGTTCTTGAAGCTATTAGTGAACCCAATAAGCACAATCATCATAAGTACTGCAGAAACTACACCTGCAAATGGTGTATTTGCACCTGCACTAAAGTTAACAACAGAACGTGCAAAACCACCGGTCACTGGATAACCGCCAGAAAAGGCACTAGCTACATTGGCCGCGCCTAATCCGTACAACTCACGATTAAGATTAATGCGTTGTTGTCGCTTCATTGCTAATGACTGAGCAACTGAAACACTTTCAACAAAACCAACAACACTGATGAGTAGTGCGGGTAGCCAAAGTGACTGCAACATAGTCCAACTAGGCAATGAATAACTAATGTCGGGTATCCCTTTAGGAACAAAGCCAACAATACTTACCCCAGCCTTTGTATGCAGATCAAACTGTGTGACTAATATTGTTGAAACAATCACTACTAGCATTGGAGCCAGTTTTGAAATCAGGTCTGCAGACTTTGTTTCAAAGCCCAATTTACACAATAAATTAGGTAATAGAGTTTTTGAAAATGCTAAAAAAATAATCGCGCTCACTCCAATTACTAAAGTCATACTGTTTACTTGGGGTAACGCTGCCCATAAATGCGGCACTGTTTCAAGTACGCTTGAATGCGGTATATTTACACCTAAAATATTTTTTAATTGGCCTATCGAAATCAATATGGCAGAGCCGCTGATGAATCCGCTAATCACAGGATGACTTAATAAGTGCGCCAAAAAGCCGAATCTGAAAAAACCTAACACTAAGTAAATTAAACCAGATAAAAATGCTAGTTGAACAGCTAATGCGATATATAACTCAGTGCCTGAAACTGCTAACGGTACTAGCGCGCTAGCTGTCATTAATGAGACGACAGCCACAGGCCCAACAGCCAATGTCATGCTTGATCCAAATAAGGCATAAGCGATCAAAGGCAGAATGCTGGCATACAATCCAACCTCCGGCGGCAAACCCGCAATCAACGCATAAGCAAGACTTTGTGGAATTAACATGATAGTTACGATGACACCGGCAATAACGTCTCCATACAACCAGTCTCGCTCATAGCTCAACATCCAACTAGGCATTAATTTTGTTACTAAGTTTAGTTTTGTATTTTCAGCATTTGAAGATGACATATCACACCATTTTTAAATAATAATTAGTTCATAGATATAACTGACTTTATCCATTTACTAGATAATTTTTTTAAACATATAGAATATATTTTAAGTTAAGTTATATATTTAGCTATTGCTTTTAAGTAACAATTTAATTCAATTAGATTTAAATGACCAAAGCCACATTAACATCCTTAGCAAACACAACATGCTAGCTTAAAACGACTATCCGCAATACCGAGTATTAATACGTATACAACTATTTTTATAACAGCCCATAATTATATAATATTCGGGGAGCTGAACGAGCTAAATAAAGGTTCACCATCTTTTTAGCAAAATTTCTTAAGCAAGCCCCATTCAAAGCGGCACCTACAAAAATAATTAATCTTAGTTAGAGGACGACTAATGGCCAACACGAATTTAAAAACAAACGCTCATAAATTAACATGTGAAGTATTGATTATAGGGGGTGGTTCAGGAGGAATCGGTGTTGCAGCAAGTTTGTTAAAACGGCAGTCAACCCTAGATATTATGATTGTAGAACCAAGCGATGACCATTATTACCAACCTGCGTGGACACTTGTAGGTGGCGGTGCTTTTAAAGCAAAAGACACTGTTCGCCCGATGAAATCAGTGATGCCAAATGGTACAACTTGGATTCAAGCCTCAGCAGAAAAAATAGAGCCTGAACAGAATCTAGTCACATTGTCAGATGGGAAATCTGTTCAATACGAACAGTTAATAGTAAGTCCTGGCTTAAGGCTTGCATGGGAAAAAATTGAAGGACTAGCAGAAACACTTGGTAAAAATGGAGTCACTTCTAACTACCGTTATGACTTAGCACCATATACATGGGAGCTAGTATCTAGCATTAATAACGGCAAAGTGATCTTCACTCAACCTGCAATGCCAATCAAATGTGCTGGTGCGCCACAAAAAGCAATGTACTTATCTGGTGATCACTGGTTTAAAAGAGGCAATTTAAATCAAATGGATATTGAGTTTAACCTAGCAACACCAGCATTATTTGGCGTGAAAGCATATGTAGAGCCTTTAATGGAATATGTTAAAAAATATCGCGCAAAATTGGTATTTACGTCAAATTTGGTCAAGGTTGATGGCGATAAAAAACTAGCTTGGTTTGACATAAAAGATGCAGACGGCAACGTAACACAAGTAGAGAAGTCATTTGACATTATCCATGTCGTACCACCGCAAGTTGCACCTGATGTAATAAGCAAGAGTCCACTAGCCGATGCGGGAGGCTGGTGCGAGGTCGACCACCACACATTACAACACCCTAGATTCCCTAATGTATTTGCAGTTGGCGATATTTGCGGTACACCGAATGCAAAAACGGCTGCTGCGGCACGTAAACAAGTAGTAGTCGTTGCTGAGAACCTTATGTCTTTCAGATCAAATATTGCATTACTCTCATTCTATGATGGTTATGGCTCATGCCCACTCACGGTTGAAAAAGGCAAAGTGATCTTAGCTGAGTTTGGTTATGGTGGAAAATTACTACCTACATTCGCTATAGACTCTACAAAACCTCGTAGGTCAGCTTGGTTCCTTAAAGCAACACTATTGCCATGGATTTATTGGAACTGCATGCTTAAAGGCCGAGAGTGGTTAGCAAAATCAAGCTTTATCAAAGGTTAAGTTGCTGCTAAAGTAGCTGCAAGAATTAAGGCTTGCTTCAAGTAGTAGTACGTATATCACTATTTAATTAAAAGCGCATAATAATTTAACTTTAAGAAATCCAACCTGTTAGGAGGAGAAGTTCATGAAAGTAAATTGGGACAGTAAAGCATGCAGTCATAGCGGTAAATGTGTAGAGGCATTACCTGAAGTATTTAAAATAGAAAATGGGCAATTTGTTATTGAGCCAGAAAACGCAAGTGAAGCAGAAGTACTTAAAGCAGTGGCAGCATGTCCTTCAAAAGCATTTAGTGTTGAGGAATAGTTAAACAAATATTGGATATACCTCACCATATCTATACCAAATAACAAAAAATCAGACCTAAAATACTTGGTCTGCTTTTTTGTATCTAATATCAATCACCTAGGTACTTAAACATCATCTTACTAAGTTTCGTATATTAATAGATCTAAGATAGATAATAATAAACAAAAAAAACGCCATTAATAACTAATGGCGTTTTTTTATCTGTGGTGCAGATGAAACTAAGCAGCTAATAATTTAGCTAAAATTGGATCTATTTGTTCATTCTCGCCTGCACAACAAAACATACCAAAATGTGCCCACAAAGTATTCACCGAGTGAAACTCACTGTTGGGTATCATCTCTTGCTCTGCTCGGCTATGCTCCGGAGGAAATGACATATCATTTGTAAATGAAATAACATACATTTTTGCTTTTATTTTACCTAAAGCTTCCTTTAGATTTCCTTTGGTATGACGACTTACGTCACCATGCCGCCACTTCCATCCCATACAAATCAAATTATTAGGATCCATAGGCAAGAAATAGTTATCCCAGAAGCCAGTTTGAAAGTCTTTTAACGAAGAAAACCCTAAACTACCCCATGTTTCTTGTTGATAAAACTCTTGGCATAAACCCATCACGCCCCATAATCGAGAATGACGCCTTAACCCTACATGACAATCGCTAGAATCATTATAGAAACCGTTATTGTAATTTGGGTCAGATTTTAATGCATCTTCATGCGAGGTTACCCATAGCGCATTATGTGGCGTCACCTTTGCTGTGCCAGCAAAGGGCGCTGCACGCTTAACCATGTCAGGGTAGCGTACAGCCCATTCATAGGTTTGCTGTGCGCCCATAGACCACCCTAACACTAGCTCTAATTGGGTAATACCGAAATATTCAGTCAGCAAACGATGTTGCGCAACAACATCATCTCCTATCGTTACATTTGGAAAAGCTCCTCTATCATGTGGAGTTGGTGTATTACTAGGAGATGAAGACATGCCGTTACCGAGCATACCAGGAAGAATAATAAAGTACTTATCTGGGTCTAGAGGACGGCCTTTACCAATGAAACCTTCCATTGAAGCTGATGTACCTGACCACATATGAGGAAAAAGAATGACATTATCTTTACTTGCATTGAGTTTGCCATGTGTTTTATATAGCAACTTGGCATTTCTTAAAGTTTCACCCATTTCAAGACTAAAGGGACCTAAATCAAACTCCTCATGCTTTCCGTGTATTTCTTCAGAATAATATTCATTTTTCACCATACTGAGCTCCCTGAGTTTTAATACCAGCTATTATTATTTTTATAAAAAAGTTCTAATTACATGCCGTCTTTTGTCTTACTTACTAAGCCCGCCCACCTTCCATACTAGAAGCATCTAAAAACTTATCATAAAAGATATCATCATTTGACAATCCTTTTTTATTAAAGATTTCTATTGCTCCATCAATCATCGGCGGAGGGCCACACAAATAGGCTTGCGTATTACTTGCAAAATCATCAGCAAAGTCAATATGATTAACCGCATACCCTCTCAGACCCTTCCAATCACTGTCTTCAGGCTCTTGCGATAGCACTGGTATGAACTTAAAGTTACCGTTTGCCAGTTTAGTGATTTGCTCCATCTCATTTAAGCAGTACAAGTCTTTCTGTGTACGTGCGCCGAATAAGTAAGTTACTTCCTGGTTCATTCCTGTAGTTAACATCTGCTCTAACAATGCTTTGACTGGTGCCATGCCACTACCACCTGCTAAGCATATGATTTGCTTAGTTGACTCACGTAGCCAAAATGAGCCGAATGGCCCTGTTACATTGATTTTTTGACCCTCCCTACTCCCACTATGCAACCAAGTAGTAAACTCACCTTCTGGCACATGCCTTATAAAGAAACTAACATGATTTTTTTTCTCTTTATCTGGAGCATTGGAAAAAGAATAAGAGCGAGGTTTAGCAATTACTCCAGGCACTACTATTTCCGCATATTGCCCTGCAATATATTTAGGGAAATCGCCACTCACTTCTATAGTCACTTCCAATATGTCGTGTGTTAAAGACTTAGTTGCTTTAATTGTGCCATCGACAGTTTCCGGCTTAGCCAAAGGTATCGTCGGAGCATCAAACTTAACATCAATTTCTACATCACTTTTTAAACTTGTTTGGCACGCTAATATCATGCCTGAGTCCATTTCCTCACTATTCAAAACGTAACTAAAGTCAGCAAGTGGCTTTATTTTTCCACTTACTAGACGGCACCGGCACTCCCCACAACTACCTACTCTACAGTTATGTGGCCAAGCAATGCCCTCGCCTAATGCAGCTTTAAGTAAATTATCACCTGTTTCAACAGTAAACGACTTGTTTTCTGTGGTAACGGTAGCTTTAAAAGGCCCCTTTGAAGAGAAAAAACTAAACATATAATATCCTGGTAATTGAGTTACACGGTGTTATCTAATAACACCCATTAATTCATTTGCTAATTTACAGATGAACGATTTCGGGTTTCATTGAATAAAGTATACAAAGAACTTCATCCTTTTCGCGCTGACCTACTTTGTTCGTGTCTAAAGCTTTAAGCACGTCATCACAAACTGCAATGAACTCAGCCTCGTTAATATTCATCCCCTTGTGTGATGAAATCATATCCATACCTGTATATTCTTCTGGACCGCCAAAACCTGCACAACATAGCTCAGTCACCAAGCGCTTCACTTTAACTGGGTCACTAGCTGCATATCGATTATTAATAATAGGGTTGCTTATATGGTTATCCCAAATATCTGAGGCAATTTGCTCAATACCAGGTTTTTTACCTAAGCGTTCATATAATGTAGCGTCTGTTGTACTCATTTTATTCTCCTCTATTAAAAAAAATCAGCTCCTCAGAGCTGATTTTAATTTCCTTACTTAAACATAACTAACTTCTAATTTTTTACCTTCTACTTCAGAAAGGTCACACTCATATCCAACTTCTCGATTAATTCTTGCTGCAATTTCACGCTCTGCTGCATTTGCGAAGTCACGATCCCATATAGCAAGTTTTTTTCTATAAATTGCATGCCATAGTGGTGGGATCAAGGCAACAACAAACTCAGTGTAGTAACCCATCATTGCATTTGGTGCACCATTTGGTGTTGAAGGAACACCAACACTTGTTAGTTCCCAGAAATGTGTCTCGCCACGATCATGGTGATCTGCTTGGCGACCAATTTCGATGAAAGCAAAACCAGTAAAGACACTATCGTTATCCCATGAATGACGGAACTCAATAGGCTCATTTTTAACGCGAATCAAACCATAATGTTCCATGTAGTTAAGTGCTTCTAGCTCAAATGTAGAAATAACCCAAATCACAGCCATACAGCCTAAACCAATTAAAGCACCATTTTGACCACCAGCCATATAACCTACATAACTAAATGCAGCGATAGTCGGTACGCTTAACAAGTAACCTTTAATCCAACGGTTAGCAAAAACATTCAAAAATGATTTACCCATACGTTTAAGACGTCTTTGCTCTGTTTTATAACCAAAGTAAGACTGTCCAATTGTTGAGATAACCCAATGTTTATACAAGCTACGACCACGTGGAGAAGTTGCAGGATCTGCATCATCTAACATAGCATTATCTTGTGGACCTAACCAAGCACGGCCTAATTCCAAGTGATGGTTGTATACGTGTGCATAGCAAAATGCTGCGCAACCTGATAAACCCATCATCATGCGTGAAACCATGAAACCAAAACCTTTAGTATGTGCTAGCTCATGGCCAAACATAATACCTAAGCCTTGATGTAAGCCAGCGCCAACTACTACAGCACCTAGACCAAGACCAGTAATGCCGCTTTCGTATGCATAACCGTTCCACATCATTGCCTCAACTGGTGCGCCACCAACATATTGATAAATGCGCCATAAAACCACTGCTTGAAGTGCAACAAAACTTACTAGTTGCAAATACATCATTAAATTAAGAATTGGCCCAACACCTGCCGCTTCGCCTTTTGAATTAACCGCTGCACCTTTAAGGTGAATACCACTAGTCAATGTATCTACTGCAATGTTAAACCCAAATATAGCAATACCTATCCAAACCCAATCACCACCCATCAATATACCTGCAATTGTTGCCAGTATGCCGATTGGAGTGTAAAGGTAAACTAAATGCCCTAAAATAAGACTTCGCATAATTTCCGCTCCTAATGTTTATAAAAAATACTTCGCCGTGTTTGTGACCCAAGTTACAGACCTAAAGTTCATACTAATAGATTATAATTAAAATATTAAATCATCAACACAACATGCGAACAATTCTACATAGAATTGTAGCAAGAAAAACCCGAAAAACTACGGTGATAATAAAAAAAATACGTAGAAATACCTGGTTTCAATTCTAAATAGCCAAGTTACTCTGTTTTAATAATCATATCTATTAATGACCCCAAAGACTTCGCACCTAACTTATCGGTAATATTTGCTCGATAGCCTTCAATTGTTCGTACTGAAAGTGAAAGTTCTCGAGCAATTAATTTATTTGATTTACCATTCCTTAGTAGCTCCAACACTTCCCTCTCCCGTTTAGTAAGTACCGCTAAACTTTGTGTGGCCTCATTACGTTTATCCGCGTCTTCCCAAATAGTGTCGTATTGATTTAAAGCAGCTTGAATGGTATCTAATAATACTTGATCATTGAATGGCTTTTGTAAAAACTCAAATGCACCAGATTTCATCGCTCGTACTGTAATAGGCACATCTCCATGCCCTGTGATGAAAATAACAGGGATATATGCACCTAAAGCTGCAAGTTGCTCCTGTAAATCCAAACCGCTCATACCGGGCATACGTATATCCAATACCAAACAACCACGCAATTCAACTTTGTAAAAACCCAAGAACTCCTGTGCCGAACTAAAAACCTTGGCACTCAATCCTACCTGCTGCACAAGAAACCTTATTGCATCGCGCACTGCTGGATTATCGTCAACTATATAAATAGTGTATTTTGAATATAAATCACTTTGCATATTACTCAATCACTCTCTTTTCTTGCGATTGTTCAAGTGTGAAACTGAAGGTAGCTCCGTTACTAGAATTATTATCTAACCAAAGATTCCCTCCATGCGTCACAACAATAGTTTGACTAATACCAAGGCCTATACCAAGACCATGTTTCTTAGTTGTAAAGAAAGGCTCATACAAACGAGGAGCAACTTCACTAGAACATCCAAGCCCACTATCACTCACACTAACACAAATGAAATTTCGCTTATAAATCTTAGCGCTAATCACAATTCTTCGACGTGCTTCTGAAACATCTTGTAGAGCATCCATACTGTTACGCACTAAATTAATTAGTACTTGTTCAATCTGTATAGGGTCAACTCTTACATGAGGTAAATTATTTGGCACTTGTACTATTAAGTCGATTTGATTTTGCAAGCACTCAGCATGCGTAAAGTCTCGCACTTCGTAAATCACATCCCGAATACTTGCTGGCGTTTGCGGCTTCTCTTCTTTTCGCGCAAAATCCCGAAGGCGACGGAAAATATCAGCGCCAAGTTCCGCTTGCTTTACTACCTGCTCAAGTCCATAACTGATATCTTCTTTTTTAAAATTCTCAC